>CAXMRK010000234.1:0-16638 GCA_964195815.1 uncultured Acidimicrobiia bacterium
AAACGTCTGTATTAAAGGCCATCACCATTTGCATATGCAGCACCCACAACAAACCGCACAAGTGATAAATGAACATATAAGCTGTTACTTGAATGAAGTTTAAAACAAGATATGGTTAACAACCTGGAATTTCCTGGATGAGAATACAATGACAAAGAAAATTTGCGCGACAACTAATAACCGGGACATCCCTGACAATGAACGCTTGATGTTTGCTCTTGATGTCGCAGATATCGATAGCGCACGCCAGCTGATCAAAACCTTGGGTGAGAGTGTACAATTTTATAAACTTGGCCTGGAATTTTTCCTCAGTGGACATTATTTTGAGCTGATGCAGGAATTAAAAGACCAGGGTAAAAAAATATTTGCTGATCTTAAATTTTTTGACGTGCCGGCAACAGTGGCTTCGGCTGTGCGTCAGCTATCTGGTCACGGTATTGATTTTTGCACGGTACATGGTAACGACGGCATGTTAAAAGCAGCTGTAGAAGCCAGCGGTAATATGAAAGTCCTTGCAGTAACCGCTTTAACAAGCCTGGATCAAGGCGACCTCAATGACCTGGGTTTTCAGACCGACGCTCAGACTCTAGTGCTCTCACGTGCCCGTCGCGCACTGGAACTGGGGTGTGCCGGGGTAGTTTCTTCTGGACTTGAAGTGAGCGCCCTTAGAAAAACTATTGACCATGCCCTGATCACTGTTTGCCCTGGTATACGACCGATTAGCAATGATGATGACCAAAAACGTGTGGTTACAGTCCAGCAAGCATTTGCAAATGGCGCTGATTACATTGTTGTAGGCCGCCCAATTCGAGGTGCTACCGATCAAAAAGCTGCTGCTGAAGCTATTCAAGCAGATATTAGGTCCTGTTTCACATAATTATATATCTTACTTTTCAAATAGTTACAATACCTTTATTAATGTGTTGCATTATGTATGCGTTTTAAGTTATTATTTTGTAGCGCAAGAAGAAAAATAAAGCGTAATAAATGCAAAATGTATCCGTTAATACAGAGGAGACTATCAGGTCAAACCCGACAATCTCCTGGAGGCAACAATATAATAAATATGCCTCATTGCACCGATCCTCTCCGGCTCTGCCGGCTTCCCGGGTAGACCCCTTATTTGGTCTGACCCGGTTTTTTTTGTCTTCATTATGCAAAAATATCAAAAAACCAAATGGGATAATTATCCGCATACACCACCGATTTTGTAGGCGCTAAAAAACCACAAAAACTGATAGTTAAATCAGCCTCAAAACAAGCAGAAGCAGGGAACTGACCTCTGGCCCATACATTCAGCCGATATTATTGCTAAAATACTCTTCCGGCAGCGACTAGCAAAACACTTTGAAAACATTCCCTAAACAGCTGACAATCTGGCAATTCCTGTATTTGTACTGGAACCTTATGCTACGGGCGATCCTGCATATCTGGGTGCGGAGCAAGGTTTTACCTGAACCAATTACTGATGCCGGGCTGAAAGATGGTGTACCAACCTGTTACATAATGGACAGATATTCTCTGTCCTCCTTGCTGATACTTGATAAAGCCTGCGAAAAATACAGCTTATCCCGACCATTATTCCCGCTTGAAAATGGTGACCGTGTGGGCAGCCGTTCCTGGGCTGGTCTGCGTCGTTTAAAAGGTTTATTCCTACGTCGTTATACCACCCGCCGTAGTTCAGAAATGCTAAAAAAGCTGACCCAATATGCATTAGACCACCCAGAGTTTGAAGCACAATTGGTTCCAGTTGTGGTACTGGTAGGTCGTGCCCCCGATAAAGAAGAATCTTTGACTAAAATTATGTTCAGCGAAAGCTGGGAATTTGGTGGGCGAATACGGCGATTATTCAGCACCTTCATTAATGGCCGTAGCACCTTTGTCTATTATGGCAAACCATTTTCATTGCGTAAGTTGGTCGATGAAAAAACCGATGCCGGTATTGCGGTTCGAAAAATTTCCAGACTGGCACGTACCCGTAATCGCAAAACACGCGAATCCGCTATTGGGCCAGATTTATCTCATCGGCGCACACTGCTCAACAAAGTACTCACGAGCAAGCGGGTAAAAGCCGCCATTGAGACCAAAGCTAAAAAAGACAAAATCAGTATAGAAAAAGCCCGCTCAATTGCAGAAAAAAGCGTACGTGAAATCGCTGCCAATTATTCCTACTCAGTGGTTAAAATCAGCTCAATGCTCCTCACCTGGTTCTGGAACAAATTATATAAGGGTGTAGAACTGAATCACTTTAAGAAATTCGAAGAGCAAGCACATGGTAAAGAAATAATTTATGTGCCCTGCCACCGCAGCCATATCGATTATTTATTGATGTCATATCTGCTCTATCAACACGGGCATGTTCCTCCACATATTGCAGCTGGAGTTAACTTGAACATGCCTGGTGTAGGTCCATTGTTGCGGCGTGGTGGCGCTTTCTTCATGCGTCGGAGTTTTCGTTCAAACCCGCTTTACGCTGCTGTGTTTGATGAGTATCTTTCCATCATTCTCAGCAAAGGTGTGTCGATTGAATACTTCATTGAAGGTACGCGTTCCCGCACCGGACGACTATTGCCACCCAAGGCAGGCATGTTACAGATGACTGTAAGCTCCTATATGCGCGTACCTACCAAACCGATTATTTTCCAGCCGATCTATATCGGTTATGAACAACTGGTTGAAGGGAATTCTTATATTTCTGAGCTTAGTGGTAAAGAAAAAAAATCCGAATCTCTGAAAGATATTCTAAGCGTATTCAAAATCTTGCGGCGAAACTATGGGCGAGTACATGTTAACTTTGGCGAACCCATAGATCTGGATGCAATGCTACAGGAAGTCGCACCAAAATGGCGACAGGAAGATACTGAATATAGACCCAAGTGGTTAAGCCCGTTGATTGATGGTCTTGCTAACGCCATCATGACTAATATCAACCGTACAGCGGATGTTAACCCAATTAATCTATTGGCAATATGCCTGCTAGCCAGCCCAAAGCATGCGCTTCCTGAAGATCTGCTTGAGGAGATGCTGGAACTCTACCTGAACACTTTGAAGAGCGCACCGCTGTCTTCACGCATCACTATCACTGATCTTAGCCCGGTTGAAATTATCGGTTATGGCCTGGAGCTTGGAGTTATTAAAAAACGCGAGCATGTGCTCGGTGATATTATTACAGTAGAAGAAAAATCCGGTGTGTTACTGACTTATTTCCGCAATAACGTTTCACACCTTTTTGCATTGCCTTCATTTATAGCCAGTTGCTTCCAGATACGGCAAGAAATTTCCTGTGCACGATTACAAGGCCTGTTTCATTCACTCTACCCATATTTGCGCAGTGAATTATTCCTGCCATGGGATAGAACTGATGCCGACAAGGCATTACTGGATAACATAGAAGTACTGAAATCCTTAAACCTGATTGCTGGTGGGAAAACGCTCAAGCGCGCCAGTGGCGGCAGCGAAACTGCTGCCTGCCTGAATCTAATGGGGCGTGGAATGCTGCAAACATTCCAGCGCTATTTTATTACTGTAGCGGTACTGGTTAAAAACGGATCCGGGGTGCTTACACGTACTGAACTTGAAAAACTTTGCACCCTGACTGCACAGCGAATTTCGATGCTTCACGAGTTTGATGCCCCTGAATTTTATGATAAGACCTTATTCCGGCAATTCATTAATAATCTAACCAAGACAAGCGTGCTTAGTCGCGATGAAGATAACAAATTGATCTTCGATGAGATTCTGGAATCTGTGACCGAAGATGCAAAAATCTTGATGACTAAAGAATTACGTCACGGAATAATTCAGATAGCCTCTGAGAAACTCCCAATCACCGAATAAATTGAATATAAAGTTGATCACAAGATTTATGCGTAGCTGGCGCTAATTAATTGAGCAATTGCAGCAGTCTGCTAATAAGTTAGCATCTCTGAATTATTCGATAAATGACAGAATGAGAAAACAGAGTGGGGACTGCTATAAACAGCTCCAAATTTTCAGGCATCCAGATCCGGAATCATTTCCGATTCAAGCCGATTTATCCAGTCTTTTAACTTGAGTTTTCGCTTCTTCATCCTGCGAACTTGCAACTCATTTGCCATCGGATCCTGGGTCAGTAAGACGATAGCCTGATCCAGATCCCGGTGCTCCTGACGAAGATCTGCCAAATGGTGGGAAACGGTAAATGGGTCACGGTGGGTCATGGTTTGTTAGGTTGTTGTTGCCTAAATTGGATAAACAAACAAAGTTGGTGCCATAATTTTGCACTGACTCTAAACTATACCACTAAAATAGGCGTGAATTAATCAGTGGCAGAAGATAAATGTTAGTGGAAAACTCCAACATAAAAAGCTCTGGCAACTCTGCCACCTTTAAGAAAACCAGCAAACGTCTGCGCCACGAGACTGGGCGGGCTATTGCAGATTACCGCATGATTTCAGACGGAGACCGAGTTATGGTTTGTCTCTCCGGCGGCAAAGACTCTTACACTTTGCTCAATATACTCATGTCGTTACAAAAAAGCGCACCTATTTCATTTGACCTCATGGCGGTAAATCTGGACCAGAAACAACCTGGTTTTCCCGAGCACATTCTGCCGGATTATTGTGCTTCTATTGGAATTCCTTTCCATATCATCGAACAAGATACTTACAGCGTGGTCAAGCGCATAGTTCCCGAAGGCAAAACCACTTGTGGGTTATGTTCGCGCATGCGCCGTGGTGCACTTTATCACTTCGCTGAAAAAAATGGATATAACCGTATTGCTTTGGGACACCACCGAGATGACATTATTGAAACCCTGTTTTTAAATATGTTTAATGGTGGCCGCCTGAAAGCCATGCCACCAAAACTATTGAGCGATGATGGTAAGAATGTGGTCATCCGGCCATTGGCATATTGTTCGGAAAAAGACATTGTTAAATATGTTAAAACTCAGGATTTTCCTATTATCCCCTGTAATTTGTGTGGTTCTCAACCCAATATGCAGCGCCAGGCGATAAAAGCCATGCTGAATGAATGGTCCAAAGCCCACCCGGGTCGTATAGAAAACATTTTTCGAGCGATCCGCCATGTATCACCATCGCAATTAGCCGATACAGAACTATTCAACTTTACAAATCTGGGTGACAAATCTAACCTGACTACAAACAAGTAACACTTTACTGAGGCGGGCACCATGGAACGAAGAAAATTTCTACGTAAAGCAACGGAAGCGGGCCTTGGCATTACTGCCGGCATCGGCACTGCCGGTTTATTAACTGCCTGTCAGGGCGAAAGCGCTGACCAGACAGATACAAACACAGCCAATTGTGAACAATCAAACGCAACCATACACTGGAAAATGGTCACAACCTGGCCGAGAGATTTTCCTGGATTAGGCACAGGCGCTAATCGCCTGGCCGAATACATCAACCGCATGAGCGGTGGTCGCCTTGAGGTAAAAGTCTTTGGCGGAGGAGAACTGGTTCCACCTTTTGAAATTTTTGATGCAGTCTCAAACGGCACTGCTCAAATGGGGCATGGCGCCCCTTATTACTGGAAAGGTAAAATCCCGGCCGCCCAGTTTTTTGCTGGTGTCCCTTTTGGCTTAACTGCACAGGAACAAAATTCCTGGCTTTATTATGGCGGGGGTCTTGAGCTTTGGCGGGAGCTATATGCACCACATAATCTACGCCCCTACCCCGCGGGCAATACTGGCGTACAAATGGGTGGCTGGTTCAACAAAAAAATTGCATCTGTTGCTGACCTGAAAGGCTTAAAAATGCGTATACCAGGCCTGGGCGGTGAGGTACTGAAACGCGCTGGTGGTACTCCGGTTAATATTCCTGGAGCAGAACTTTTCACCGCGCTACAAACGGGTATCATCGATGCGACCGAGTGGGTAGGCCCCTACAACGACCTTGCCTTTGGTCTGTTCCGTGCAGCCAAATATTACTACACACCAGGTTGGCATGAACCTGGTACAACATTAGAGGCTTTTGTCAGCAAAAGCGCTTATGCTGAGCTGCCTGAAGACCTACAGGCCTGTGTCGACATTGCCTGTCAGGCAGCTAATTTAGATATGTTATCTGAATTTATGGCACGTAATGGTAGCGCCTTAACCTCCTTGCTGGACAAACATCAGGTAGAGCTCTTGCATTACCCGGAAGAAGTGATCTCCCGGCTGCGGCAGCTCACCACTGAAGTGCTGTCAGAAGTGGCTAATGCCGATGCTGACAGTGCGAAAGTCTATGCCAGCTGGCAGGCATTTGCCGAACAGGTAAAAGACTGGACAGCTGTCTCTGAAGCAGGCTATCTACAGGCGCGATCGTAATCCGACAGAACTCTAGCCCGAATATTTCACCAAAACGGACGACAAATTGACCAAACTATTTCGTCAGCTAAACCGCAAACTCCGGATTCTTGGTGAAATAGCCGGGCTAGTCATCCGTAGGTTTAGCTTTTTCTAGCTTATAAATACCATCAGCTTTTATGCTGATAAAGCGTAATTTATATAGCTTGCCAATTGCGGCTTTAAAATCGCGTTTGGAAATTCCGAAACGTCGTTTGATCGTCTCCGGCGAGCTCTTATCATTCATGGCCAGAAACCCGTCATTTGCTTCTACCGCTTTTAGGATCTGATCTGCCACCGTACTTAAACGCTCTGCAATAGGTGGAGATAGGGTCAAATCAACCTTGTTATCATTAACAACTTTCTTAACCCATGCAGATGTCTGCATGCCGTTGCGCAATGATTTAAAAACTTCGTTCTCGTATAACAGGCCCCAGTGCTCATCATTGACTATGACCTTATGGCCCAGATCTGTACGTGCAACCACCATAATTTTCACTTCTTCACCCGGCTGATATTTAGCCGGTGTTAAACCAATATGACGATTTAAACGAGTTGAAGCGACCACGCGCTCTGAATATTTATCTTTATACACAAAAACTGTACAAAATTGACCCGGTGTCAGTTCCCGTTTTTGCTCACCATAGGGCAACATCAAATCTTTGGGTAAGCCCCAATCAAGAAATGTTCCGGTTCGGTTGACAGCTAAGACACGCAAAAAGGCAGCTTCGCCAACCATAGCCAGAGGCGTTTCGGTAGTTGCAAGCAGCCGATCTTCCGAATCTGCATAGACAAAAACATCAATTTCATCATCAATATCCAGATCATCAGGCATATAACGGCCGGGCAACAAAATGCCTTCACGCTTGATGCCATCATCTGCACTGTCTTGATCACTCACATAATCAGGCAAGGTCAAAAAGACCCCAAAATCAACAACTCGATCTACCCTTAGACGATTCATTCGCCCTACTTCAATTTCCATAACTTCCCATACTCAGATACTTAATATTCAGACAGTCACATACATGTATGATGCTGCAAATAATCATTCACCAGATCCAGTTCATAAACCGTACTGGCAGCTTCCAGGGTTTCCCACATTTGACGACGGGATATCTCACCTTCCTCATTTAGGCCTTTTTCCCGCGAACTTTCCCAGGATTGCCGATCCGGCCATTGCGCATACGCAACAAAACGGTCTTCATCCAGCTTATGCAGGCGCGAACCCAGAGAGCCGTTTTGTTGAAATATGCATTGGGTTAGCTTTAGCCAGGACTCACGGAAGGAAACTTCACTGCCCGATTTTAACTGAAACTCATAGATGGCCACAAACATATTAATACCCTCTACTTACAACTATTCCTCTGGTATTTCCATACTGAAGAAGTTTAATTTATTACCGTCAAGATCACGGAAATAGGCAGCATAAAAACCGCCACCCCTTAAACCAGGCTTACCCTCATCGGTAGCACCCAGCTCAATGGCCTTGTTGTACATGGCATCGACTTTATCTGTTCCATCTACCAGCAGTGCAATCATGGTTCCATTACCGACCGAAGCCGGCTTGCCATCCCAGGGTTTAATAATAGAAAAGCCAGGCTGATCAGGAGCGGTTGCCCAGGCAATAAAACTATCATCCTGCATAAATCTTCCTGCACCCATTTCAGCTAATAAATCGTCATAAAATGCTGCCGCTCGGTCAAAATTATTTGTCCCCAAGGTAATGTAACCAATCATATTGTTGCCTCAATTTATTAAATGAATAACTAAGTTTAGCTGATAAATGTGAATTCTGTACTTTGGCAACACTCAGGAATACAAAACTCCTGGTAACCAGGTTGCCAACCCTGGCCAAACCACCAGCAAACCTAGCATGAATAGCTGGATCAGGACAAAGGGCAGAACACCTCGATAGATGTCTGTAGTTGCTAAACTCTCAGGAGCAACACCGCGCAAATAAAACAGGGAGAACCCAAATGGCGGCGTTAGAAATGAGGTTTGCAAGTTCATTGCGATCATCACGCCAAGCCAGACCGGATTAATATCCATCGATAATAAAATAGGCCCAACAATTGGCACCACAACGAATATGATTTCAATAAAATCAAGCACGAAACCGAGCAAAAACATTACCAGCATTACAACTAGCAGAGCAGTCCACTTACCGCCCGGAAGATCGAGTAAAAAGCGCTGTACCAACTCATCTCCGCCGAAGCCTCGGAAAACCAATGAAAATAAAGATGCTGCAATCAGTATCATAAATACCATTGCGGTAACTCTGGCAGTTTCGCGCACCACCGATCCCAGCGTTACCCGATCAAGCTTGTTCTGGCTAGCGGCAAGCAACATTGCTCCAACTGCACCAACTGCCGCAGCTTCAGTCGGTGTCGCTATTCCGCCAAGAATGGAGCCCAAAACGGCAAGTATCAACAGCAGTGGTGCAGCTAATAATTTCAATGTGCGTAATAGACTGATTTCTTCATTAACAGGTGCAGAGACAACCGGCATTCTTTGTGGGTCTTTTATGGCTAGCAAAACCAGATAAACTATATATAAACCAACCAGGACCAGGCCGGGCAATAATGCGGCAGCAAACAACTCGCCTACAGATACTGTTTCCGGACTGAATATACCCATGTTTAATTGTGCCTGCTGATATGCGTTGGAGAGCACATCCCCTAACAGCACCAAGACAATGGATGGTGGAATGACCTGGCCCAATGTTCCCGCTGCACATATAGTACCGCTGGCTATCTTGTTGTCATAACCTTGTTGCATCATCGTCGGTAACGATAAAATCCCCATGGTTACAACTGTCGCGCCCACAATGCCTGTGCTTGCCGCCAGCAACGCGCCAACCAGCATGACTGCAACCGCCAGTCCACCCGGCATACCACGCATCAGACGAGCCACTTCACGGAGAAGTTGATCAGCCAGTTTAGAACGCTCCAGCATGACACCCATAAACACGAATACAGGCACAGCTATTAGCGTTTGATTATTCATGATGCCAAACAAACGACTGGGGAAAGCACTTAGAAAAGTAGGGTCAAAGCTCCCTAGTAAGGTACCAATGCCAGCAAAAATAAGTGCCACGCCTGCAAGTGTAAAAGCTACGGGAAAGCCCGCAAGTAGTGCGATTGCTACAGCAAGAAATAATAGCAACGCCATTAACAGGAGGTCTCGGCAGATATGTTTTCCTGGTTCAAATACTGATTTTTCAGCTTGATATAATGCTCAGCACTATAGTGAAAATAGTCACGCTCCTGAGCAGACAGTTCACGTGCGGGGCGAGCTGGATTACCGCGCCATAGCCAGCCGGATTCAACCCGCTTTCCTGGAGATACCACAGAGCCTGCAGCAATCAGCGAAAAGGGTTCAATAACGGCACCATCCAGCACTACCGAGCCCATGCCGATTAAACAATAATCACCTACCGTGCAAGCGTGCAGTATCGCTGAATGCCCAACCGTTACACCTGCCCCAATGGTCAATGGCCCACCCTGTGGTGACAGTGGTCCTCTATGGGTTACATGCAGCACTGCATTATCCTGAATATTGCAACCGGCGCCGATTGAAATAGCTTCTACATCGCCACGTATCGAAGCATTAGGCCATACAGACACGTCATCACCCAACTGACTGCGGCCAATGACCGTGGCAGCAGAGTCGATATAAACCCGCTTGCCTAGAGCCGGGTAAAAGTCTAAATACGGACGAATATTTTTAATCATTTTCTAAGTTTTTCCTATTGATTAAGAGCTCATGTAGAGATTATCTTATAAATTCGGTCGAGCAGCATGTAGGCCAGAAATATTCACAAAGCCAATGATACAGCCATTTTGCTGCTTTCCCGCACACAGTTTATCCGAAAAAATACAATTCAAGCAGCATAAAATCGCGCTAACAGGTATGTTTCTGCAAAAACTTATTAACACATTCGCCAATTTACCATAATCAATCGCTTAGACCCTGTTTCACGATGTCAATTGTTCTAATATACTCGCAACTTATTGATATTTATTGTTATATATGAAGTGGTCAAAATTTGATCAATGTGATGTTCATGTAGTAACTCAAGGTCGTTCAATGCTGAAATTTGATCTTATGCACAGAGTTATCCACAGGCATTGTGGATAAAGTGTCAGCGAGAAAAATGAGCAATGAAAAATCGAATCTTTAGTCACTCTGCAAAGCCACCTGAGTTAAGCAAACGGCTTTTATTGGGATCCAGCAAGAATATTGATAAATCACATTCTCCAGCTCGCAATCGGCTAAAATAGGCAACTTATAAAACTTTGAATTTGTAGCAAAAGGAAATGCTGTGCGCGCTCACCTTGAAGAACTAGTCATTCAGTCGCTCCTGCATCTGCAGCGTGATGGAAAACTACCAGGCGATATTGAACCAGCCATTATTATGGAACGCACCCGTAATCCTGAGCATGGTGATTACGCCTGTAATATAGCCATGATCCTGGCAAAGCCCGTACGCAAATCACCCCGTGATATTGCAGCACTGATAATTAAACGTATGCCAGAGTCCAGGCATGTAGAGAAAACAGAAATAGCCGGCCCAGGTTTTATCAACTTTTTCCTGACAGCTCATGCACGTCTTATGGTGATAAAAGATGCGCTTCATGAGGGCGAGAATTTTGGCTGTGCCGAAGCCAATTCACTGGAGCCTCTGACGGTAGAATTTGTATCTGCCAACCCTACCGGCCCACTGCACGTCGGTCATGGCAGGGGCGCGGCTTATGGAGCTACATTGTCCGGTATATTAAAAGCAGCCGGGCATGCGGTTCAGCGTGAATATTATGTCAACGATAATGGTCGACAAATGGATATTCTTGCAGCCAGTGTTTGGCTGAGATACCTTGAACTTTGCGGTGAAAACATCCGCTTTCCCGATAATGGCTATCAGGGTGAATACGTGTACAGTATCGCTCGCGAAGTTCGCAGTGAGCATGGTGATAGCATGCGTTATAAAGCCTTTGAGGTTTTTGATGGCCTGCCAGCAGACGAATCGGAAGATGGTGATAAAGAACTGCATATCGATGGGGTCATTGAACGCTGCCAAGAATTAATTGGCAAAACTAATTTTCAATCGATATTTAATACCGGCCTGAACAACATTCTTGATGATATCAAGGAAGATCTGGGACAATTCGGTGTCCATTATGACAAATGGTTTTCGGAGCGGGATCTGGAAAAATCTGGCGCCATTGATAATGTCATCAAGCGTCTGGACGAAGGTGGCCACTTGTACAAAAAAGATGGCGCTATTTGGTTCCGCGCTACTGAATTAGGTGATGAAAAAGATCGCGTTGTAATCCGTGAAAATGGACGCAGTACTTATTTTGCCTCTGATATTGCCTACTTTCTAAACAAAATGGAACGCGGTTTCAGCAAAGCGCTGTATATATTTGGGGCAGATCACCATGGTTATATCGCCCGCTTAAAAGCCGCCGCAGAAGGCCTGGGTGAAAACCCGGAGACTTTGGAGATTCTACTAGTACAGTTTGCCGTGCTCTATCGGGGTGGTGAAAAAATTAAGATGTCGACTCGTTCAGGAAATTTTGTCACCCTGCGGCAGTTGCGTGAAGAAGTCGGTAATGATGCATCTCGATTCTTTTATGTCATGCGTTCTCACGACCAACATCTGGACTTTGACCTCGACCTGGCCAAATCAAGCAGCAGCGACAACCCTGTTTATTACATCCAATATGCCCACTCTCGGATTTGTAGCGTGTTTGTTAAAGCTGAGCAACAGGATATGCGTTATAACCGGGCTATTGGAGAAGCTGCGCTGCATTTATTGACTGAAGAACATGAACTTGCGCTGACCAGCTTACTCAGTCGCTATTCTGACACTATCGAAACTGCGGCCAAAACTCGCTCTCCGCATATGCTGGCATATTATCTGCAGGATCTCGCCAACGGCCTACATTCTTATTACAACGCACACCACTTTATGGTAGATGATGAAAATCTGCGTAATGCCAGATTGGCTTTAATCGAAGCTGCACGGCAAGTGCTGCGCAATGGCCTGGAATTAATCGGTGTTTCTGCGCCCGAAAAGATGTAACTGCTTTAAAACACTTTGTTGTAAACTGAACCCATGAGCAGAAAACAAACACGACGCCCTACCCGAAAAAAAACCTCTCAGGCTCCCGCCTGGTTATGGCTACTCACCGGCATCCTCATTGGACTCGGTGTTTCCACATGGGCTGTGTTACAGGGTTATATACCGCAACCAAAGCATGCTGTCGACAGCACCCAGACATTGCCCACCCCTGACAAAACCAATACAAAAGACCATCAAGCTATTCTTGATAGCACTGATTCAGGCAAGGCCAGCACTAAGAAACCTCAATATGACTTCTTCACTGTACTGGAAGAAGTTGAAGTGGCAGTACCAGAAAAAGAACTCAGACAGCAGGTAAAAACAGAAACCAAAGAACCCACAACTAATACCACGGAACCGGGAAAGACCGGCAATCAAGGAAACTATATTATTCAGGTAGGTTCCTTCCGCAATCCAAAAGATGCTGAATCGATGAAAGCGCAACTGGCATTTCTCGGTGCGACTGCGCACATCCAAACGGTCACCATCAATGACAAAACCTGGCAACGTGTTCGCCTTGGCCCCTACAATAGCGCCAAACAAGTCGAAACCATGCGCACCCTTCTAAACAGTAGCGACATTGATTCTCGGGTTTATCAGGTGAAATAATTCAAGCCGCCACAGGGCTGGATTAGATACGG
Organism: uncultured Acidimicrobiia bacterium; assembly: GCA_964195815.1. Lineage (GTDB taxonomy): Bacteria > Pseudomonadota > Gammaproteobacteria > Xanthomonadales > SZUA-36 > SZUA-51. The sequence continues at coordinate 13,097 of CAXMRK010000234.1, forward strand.
AGCTTTTTGGGCTCCGTTTTTTGTTCTGCACACACACAATAAGTTCACATTCTATGCATTGAGCAACAACTATAGGACAACTGCAGCTGATTATTCTTAAGCAATTTTGTAAGCAATATTCGCATCTACCTGTCTGTTAGAATAATTCAGTACTCATACTGCATATTAACGAGCAGTCAATCTTCAGCAGCAGAGATAATAAATGATTTCCAGCAGAGATAACAACAGAATAAATTCGTCAGAAATTACCGCTGAAAACGTGTATCTTAAACGACGGCATTTTTTGCAACTGGCAGGCGTTACCACTGCTGGTGCTGCCTTATCCGGATTACCAGGACGGGCAACAGCAGAATTAAAACAACTCAATGCTATCCCAAGCAAATACAGTACAGATCAACAGCCAAACAGCTTTGAAGATATCAGTACTTATAATAATTATTATGAATTCGGACTGGATAAATCTGACCCGGCACGCTATGCCAATAGTCTGATAACCAAACCCTGGAAAGTCAAAATATCCGGAGAATGTGATCAGCCTGGAAACTATAACCTGGAAGATATTCTCAAACCTCACGCGTTGGAAGAACGGATTTATCGACTGCGCTGTGTTGAGGCATGGTCGATGGTTATCCCCTGGGTTGGTTTTCCATTAGGTGATCTGCTCAAACGCTTTCAACCCAATTCAAACGCACGCTTTGTGAGGTTTAAAACCCTCAATGATCCAGTTCAAATGCCAGGCGTTCGCCGACAGGTTCTCAATTGGCCCTATCGAGAAGGCTTGACCATAGCAGAAGCCATGAATCCATTAGCGATCATAGCTGTTGGGCTTTATGGGAAAACACTACCCAATCAGAATGGCGCACCATTACGCTTAGTGGTGCCCTGGAAATATGGATTTAAAAGCATTAAATCAATCGTGGAAATCGCATTTACTAAAAAAGAACCACAGACATCCTGGGGTAGATCAGCACCACGCGAATATGGTTTTTATGCCAATGTAAATCCAGAAGTTGATCACCCACGCTGGTCGCAAGCACGAGAAAGGGTCATTGGCAGCGGATTATTTGCGGCTAAACAGCCAACCTTGATGTTCAACGGTTATGCCAATGAGGTAGCACATTTATATTCTGGTTTAGATTTAAGTAAAAATTATTAGGGATTATGCATAAACTCCCGCTGATAAAGGCAACGGTATTTATTGCCTGCTTAATCCCTTTAGCCTTACTTATTCTGGCAGCATTTAATCTTGCGGGACAGTCTCTGGGCGCAAACCCAATTGAAAATTTGATACATCAGCTGGGATTATGGGGGCTCAGATTTTTACTACTAACGCTTTCAGTTACTCCATTACGCAGAATCAGCGGACAAGCCTGGTTATTAAAGTTGCGCAGGATGTTAGGCTTATTTAGTTTCTTTTATATTCTGCTGCACTTTTGCAGCTATGCCATCCTTGATCAGCGTCTTAACTTACAAGCTATTACTGAGGATATCATTGAGCGCCCCTATATAACCCTCGGTATCACTGCTCTGCTGATGCTGATTCCGTTAGCAATTACTTCAACCAATGGCTGGATTCGTAGACTCGGAAGACGCTGGAAAAGTTTACATCAGCTGGTGTATGTCATCAGCATACTGGGTGTCTGGCATTTCTATTGGCAAGTAAAACTGGACACACGAGAGCCATTAATTTATGCAAGCATCTTAGTCTTGTTATTGGGCTACCGTCTCTGGTTTAGGCGGCAAAGAAACAGATTAAAACTGCGTAATCAGCTTTAGCACCCGAAAGTCTCAACTCTGTATGACTACAGGTAATATCCCGATAACCCAGGCATTCTTAGACTGGGTAGAAAGGTGGTAATGTCTGCCTGGATTTTTTGACGCCGCGATTAGCGGCCTGCTTAAACCACAAGTTAAATTGCTGGTAAAAAGCTTTGCCGTCCCATGCTATAGCTTCCACAGTTTGCGGCTGAGCATAAAGTTGACGGTTCAGTGCTCCAATGCTTCCTGCAAGTTCTTCAAAACCGTCATCTGTGCAGGCTCGTTCTAAGCCATTTAGACCATCAGTAATGCTCAGCTCATTGATTGCAAATTGTCGCAGTGCACTTACGGCTGCTAATAAATCGTTATTGTTACAAGCCTGTTTGAGGCTAATAAATCCAACGCTTTCTGGCTGGCTATCAGCCTCAGTTTTATTAATTACAGCGAGTTTTCCACGGCTTAACCAGCATAGCAACAGAGTCAGAATCCATAGGGTAAACCCAATAATCGCAAATATTTGCCACCAGCCTTTGGCTTCATCGCTGAGGTTACTATCAGTAGCTCCTGAGGTGTTGGCAGCTGTTGGTTTTGCAGCTTCAGAGATTGTTTCAGCAACAGGCTCGGTTGCTAGATGGGGAGTACTCACAGCATCGCTCAGTGCTGGTAGAACATTAACAATCTCGGCAGGAATAATTGCGTATTTGAGTTCATCTGCAAGTGTATCCCACCAGGGGATTTGCATTTCCGGTAATAGCAGATCACCCGTATGTTCTGCAACAATAGCAAAACTGTGTAACTTTTGCCCTGTCACCCATTGACCAGCATTACGCGACACGCTTTCTGGCGCATCCGGATAAACCCGAGCATTATTCATTGGTGGCCATACGATATCCGGGAGCATTGTATCCAGTAAACCTACCGCTTTAATTTCTACAACACGAGTAACCGGCTCACCAACCCGCACCCCATCCTTTGCTGTTTTTAGTTGTGAATTGACCAGCAACTGCCGGGCAGGCAGCCAATCTTCTGTTGCCGGGTACTGCGCGGGGCGAGGCTGGACAGAAATGCTTAATGGCTTGCTAACAGCGCGTACCCTCCGCCCCCGGCTTCTAGGGGTAAAAATGCTGCCACTGCTTGGTTTGCTGGGCTCATTGACCCGTCCTAAAAAGGATATCTCTGGAATAATAAGTTCGCCACTGCGCTCTGGGAAAACCGCATAAACCCGTTCTAAGGCGCGATAACTCACACCATTACGAGTTGCATTCATGGATGTTTCACCCAGCTTCACAACGCTTGCGTACTCGATTTGTGGATCTGGCAAACTGCCCTCGATCAGACTATAGCGGTAATACAATCTGACGGTCAGAGCGAGTTGTGAGTGCACATAAACCTTGTCATCATGACTCTGGATTTCAATAAACACCACCTCTGGCTCCCCACTGCCTACTACAGGGGCAGGCTCAACTGTGATTTCTATTGCCTGTGTATTTAACTTACCCAGATTAAACGCTGGGATCATTAGCTTGCCAAGCTTTTTTGGTTCGAGTACATAGAGACTGCGAATTGTGGCCGACTGAACACCGTTGGTAAAACTCACCATTGAATCATTACGCGTATCGAGAAGATGAAAATTGTCAGTTAACAGGCTGAGATCAATATCCAATGACTGAGTCTGGTCACCTGTTTGCACTACCAGCGTTATAGTTTCACCGAGCTTCATTGTGCTTCGATCCACTTGTGCAACAACTGCGCCTTGAGCCAGACTGGAAAACACAAATACAGCA
>CAXMRK010000235.1:0-5183 GCA_964195815.1 uncultured Acidimicrobiia bacterium
CAACGAACACCATCAATGTTTGTTTGGCTTCATCAGCGCCCTTCTCTTCGGCCTCTTCCAGCGTCATTACATTCAGCTTCCAGCCAGTTAATTCAGCAGCCAGACGTATATTCTGACCACCACGACCAATAGCCTGAGGCAAGTTTTCTTCTTCAACCGCGATTTGCATTACGTGGTTATCTTCATCGACAACAATCGATGCCACTTCAGCAGGCGCCATTGCATTGATTACAAACTGCGCTGGATTATCATCCCAGAGGGTGATATCAATACCCTCACCAGCCAATTCGTTAGAAACAGCCTGCACCCGTGAGCCACGCATACCAACACAGGCACCAATAGGATCAGTGCGTCTGTCTTCTGCGCGTACCGCAATTTTGGCACGTCGGCCTGGATCGCGTGATGCACCCATAATTGAAATGAGCTCCTGATCAATTTCAGGAACTTCCAGCTCAAATAATTTAACTAAAAATTCACTGCTAACCCGGCTTACGAACAACTGTGGACCGCGAACTTCGCTTTTAATCTCGAATAAATGCCCACGTAAACGATCACCAGGGCGCACTGATTCACCAGGCACCATATGCCGACTGGGGATATAAGCTTCAGCATTACCACCCAGATCGAGGAATACGCTGCCACGCTCGACGCGTTTAACGATACCGTTAACCAGATCGTCCATCCGTTTTTCGAACTGCTCTACCACCAGCGCACGTTCTGCTTCACGCATCTTCTGAACAATAACCTGTTTGGCTGCCTGGGCTGCAATGCGACCAAATTCTACTGAATCAATCGGTTCTTCCAGATGCCCGCCAATCTCAATCTCGGGATCGTATTCACGCGCATCAGTAATTCTGATCTGGCGATCAGGAAATTCTAATTCCTCATCATCTTCGATCACTACCCAGCGACGAAAAGTATCATAATCACCCGTGTCTCGATCAATAGAGACCCTGGCTTCGATATCTTCCTTGTGCCGTTTTTGGGTTGCAGTGGCAAGTGCCAGCTCAACAGCTTCAAAAACAATTTCCTTGCTCAGACCTTTTTCATTGGCCGCTGCATCTGCAACTAATAGTATTTCTTTGGACATTTTCCGATACTCCGTACTCGGTAATCTTATGTGTACTTAATTAAAAAGTTTTAAATCTAGTGAGTGCTTGGTTTTGCATTAGCCTCACGCATTATCTTGTCAAAATCAGGCTCCAATCGAGCCTTGGCAATATCTGAATAGTTAATCGCAACCGTATTGGTTTTATATAACAACTCTATTCCTTCATCTGTTGCTGCAATTAAATCTGCAACATACTTCCGCCTTCCCTCTACCGGGCCAAATAGTGACAGGCGTACTTTCTCACCAATGACTGCTTTATAGTGCGCCGGCACAAACAGTGGTCTATCTATACCTGGCGAAGACACTTCAAGCCGATACTTGCCACTTATTGGATCTTCTACATCCAATATTGCTGCCAACTCTCTACTGACTTTGGCGATAGCATTAATCTCCAGACCATTTTCTGCATCGATAAATACCCGCAAAATGCGGTTACCGGGTTCTGATGTCATCTCTAAACCCACAAACTCGAAACCGAGTTCTTCAACCAATGGTCCTAACAACTTGTTTAGACGCGAATCCGACATTAAAAATAACTCCTGCCCAGCAAATCATCAGGCACAAAAAAAGGGCAAACTGCCCCTGATTTCTGTTGACCGTTAAATTACACAATCAACCAAACACTCCAGCGTCTTCACGCTGAGGACAAGAAGGCATCACTTATTTCATTTCAAGTCGCTCATGAGTATTTAACCAAGGTAAGCTCTAACATTAGAGCCATTCATACAACCGACGTATTATAGTCGATTTTTTCCTTCAACCGCAAAGAAGGCTCCAACAGGAGCCTTCTTCATCAAAATATTTGGTAGTCTGACCTACCTGCCAATAGTATTTAGTTTTTGCAATACTATTTACAGTGCTTATTACAGCTAACAAACCACTTTAAGCAAGTGCGTTACTTTCCATCCGGAGGGAGCCCACACTTCAACAAGCGCGGATTATACCAATAGTTACCTATATATAACAATAAGCAGCATCAAAACGAAGGCTTAATAATTATACTGGTAGGCGCGTTGAACACATTTTGTGTGTTTCAGATTGACCGTCTTATTTGTCCGTGTGTCTATACAAGAACAAATCCCGTCATTATTCAACCTTCCAGACTTCCAGTTTCCAGTTCCGGGCATCACGATCTGTGGCATTCACTGCAACGTAGTAACTCTTTCCGGCTTCAACATTAATCTCCAGCGGTTCAATCCGGTATCGATTAATATTTCGAGAAACACTGCTATTCAGACAATTGGCCCGATTAACAACTTTTTTTGCATAACGGGTCTTAATCTGATGCTTGCCGGATTCAATCGCAAATGAATACTGTGGTCGAACCACATTTTTGCCATCTATATTATCCACTTCGACTTCCAGCAGGCAGGCCTTTGAAACCGGTTTTCCAATATGAGTGAATATCCTTCCCTGCCCATCAGTGGCAGCAAATGAGAGCAATGGAATACCCAGCAAAATAGCAAAAAATCCGGTATAAATCCTGATCTTCATAATCAACTTCTCCAATACCAAACATTCTGTAAATCGGGTTTATAAAAACCCCCAGTTACTATACTACTCCAGCATTGATGAATACCGGCTGAATCATATATTCTGCAAATGCTGAAGCTTCTTTCAATCACGATTGGTATGATAGTCAATCATTATCTAAATTTGGAACCATCATGTATCAGTTCAGTCAGCTACTAGCCCTCTCACTTACCATTTTTGTCTTCAGCACAGCCATAGAAGCCAGCCCAGATTCAAAGCAAGACCCATACCTCTGGCTCGAAGATGTACTGGGTGAAAAAGCACTTACCTGGGTAGAAGAACAAAATAAGGACAGCCTCGGAGTTTTAGAAAACCTACCGACCTTTAAACCATTTTTTGACAAAAACCTGGAAATTTATAATTCCAGCGAACAGATTGCCTATCCCAGTATTCGTGCTGAATACATTTATAACTTTTGGCGTGACCAGAAACATGTACGCGGCATATTACGCCGCACCAGCCTGAGCGACTATAACAAAGCTATTCCCACCTGGGAAACCGTACTCGATATAGACGCACTAGCCGAAACTGAAGAGGAAAACTGGGTTTACAAGGGTAATAACTGCCTCTATCCAGAATACCGCCACTGTATTATTACTCTTTCACGCGGCGGTGCAGATGCCTCGGTTCGGCGCGAATTTGATATGCAGGAAAAAACCTTTGTAGAAGGTGGCTTTGAAACCGCAGAAGCAAAAGGCGGTATTAGCTGGATTGATAAGGATCACGTTTTTGTGGGCACCAATTTCGGTGACGGCAGCATGACTGATTCCGGTTATCCGCGCATCAATAAGCTATGGACACGCGGCACAGATTTATCTGCAGCTAAAACTGTTTTTGAAGGCAAGCAAACCGATGTAGGTGTCTGGGGTGCCGTATATTCAACTCCTGAAGGACGCTACCCGATAATTATTCAGGCGCAGACCTTTTATACCAGTACCAGTTATTACTATCACGAGGACAAACTCACTGCGATTGAAATTCCCGCAGATGCTGAACTCAGCTCCATCTTCAAGGGACAAATGCTGGTGCAGCTGAAGACCGACTGGGTGGTTAATAACACCACTTACCCCCAGGGCAATTTGATCAGCATCGATTTTGAACAGTTTATGCAGGGCAGCCGGGATTTCACTGTAGTAGTTAACCCAGATAAACGCAGCACCATTAGCAGTTTGTCAACAACCCGGGATCGGCTACTGATCAATATGCTGAATAACGTTCGCGGTGAGCTTTATGCTTACACCTTTACTGAAAGTGAATGGCAGCATGTCAAAGTTGATACTCCTGACCGTGGCAGCATTTCGGTCTCCGCAAGTAGTGATGGCTCAAACGACGTTTATTATTCTTATACCGGCTTCCTCAGCCCCAGCACGCTCTACTATCTGGATACAGATTTGCAAAGCCAGGTGGTGAAATCCCTGCCCGCTTTCTTTGATGCCTCACCCTATATCGTTAGCCAGCATGCGGCGCGTTCGAAAGACGGTACCCTGATCCCTTACTTTATGGTTGCCCGCAAAGATCTGAAACTGGACGGAACAAACCCGGTATTGCAATACGGTTATGGTGGCTTTGAAGTTTCCAGAAGACCTTCCTACTCAGCAACAATTGGAGTTGACTGGCTGGATCATGGCGGCGTTTATGTACTTGCCAATATCCGTGGTGGCGGTGAATTCGGCCCGGCCTGGCATCTGGCCGCATTGAAAGAGAACCGTCAACGGGCTTACGATGATTTTATTGCTGTAGCTGAAAACCTGATCGAACACAAAGTCACTTCCCCGCAACACCTGGGAATCCGCGGCGGCAGCAATGGCGGCTTGTTAATGGGTGTTATGCTCACCCAGCGTCCTGAACTGTTCAACGCTATAGTCTGCCAGGTACCCCTGCTGGATATGAAGCGCTACAACAAGTTACTCGCAGGCGCCAGCTGGATGGCAGAATATGGCGATCCGGATATTCCCGAGCAATGGGAATACATAAGCCAGTATTCTCCCTACCAAAACCTGGACGCGAATAAAACCTACCCTAAAGTTTTCTTTACAACTTCAACCCGCGATGACCGCGTACACCCGGCACATGCCCGCAAGATGGTTGCATTAATGGATGCCATGGAAAAACCGGTTTACTACTATGAAAACACCGAAGGCGGCCATGCCGGTGCCAGCAATAAAAAACAGTCAGCCTATGTGAACGCACTAATCTATAGTTATTTGCTGGATCAGTTGAAATAAATACCCCAGCCCAAATAGGATCCTGGCATCCCAAATAAAATTTTGTCATCCCGGCCTTGCGCCGGGATCTCAATGGGCACCGTGAAATTCCCTGGGAGATACCAACACATAGCTGGGAGGGGCAATGCCTCTGCCGAGTGTCTATCCTGCATTACTCCCGGGGTGTGAATTCATCTATAATATCTGTCCAGCTTTATTGAGACCTCAAAGTTTGGATAACTTAAACAATTTACCGAAAATTGGCCTTGCTCTGGGATCTGGAGCCTCACGCGGCTGGTCACACATAGGTGTAATCAAGGCGCTATTAAAAGTGG
>CAXMRK010000236.1:0-5745 GCA_964195815.1 uncultured Acidimicrobiia bacterium
CCATCAGCATAGGAAAACATTTCCCGTACAATCTCTTTCACTGACTTATCTTGATACCCTTCCTCACGCAGCTTGATGAAATAGGCATTCTCGGCGAAACGAGCACTATCCAGAATCAGTGGTTTATCATATTTTTCACAGATTGCTTTGACCGCACGAATATTAGCCATTGAAACTGGCTGACCACCACCCGCATTATTGGTAATGGTAAGTTCAACCATCGGAATATTAGCTGCCTCTGAGGCTAACAACTGTTCCAGCTTATCGACATTCATATTGCCTTTAAACGGATGTATCAATGCTGTATCCAGAGCTTCATCGATAACCAGATCGCGTGCATCGACTCCTGCATCTTCAAAGTTCGCGCGGGTTGTGTCGAAATGATTATTGTTAGGCACAATCATTCCCTTACCCTTACCTGCGGTAACAACTGAAGTAAGAATATGCTCTGCTGCCCGCCCCTGATGGGTTGGAATGATGTGTTTGAATGGCATTAAATCTTTGACTGCTGCTTCGAAACGATAAAAAGATGGGGAACCCGCATATGACTCATCTCCTTTCATTAAGGCAGACCATTGATGTGTACTCATTGCCGAGGTGCCTGAATCGGTTAACAGGTCAATTAGCACATCTTCAGATTTTAATGAAAACAGATTGTAATTAGCCTCTCGAATGAGCTCTCTGCGTTCATCAAGAGTGGTCATGCGGATAGGTTCAACCGTTTTTATGCGGAAGGGTTCGATGATTGTTTTCATAGCTGGCAATTCCTGATAAGCAGTGAACTTTGTGGTTCAGTAAATTCGCCACATTATCCTTGATTTGCCAAAGCAATGACAGTCACTGTTTTCTTTCCATGTAAAAAAAACCCCGCAACAATGCGGGGTTTAATTTAAACATCGTATTTTTCTACTTAGACCATACGCCGTCTGATTCCAAAGAATGCAAATAAACCAGTCAACACAATTACACCCCACACAGTTAATGTAGGAATGGGTATTCCTTGGCCTAAGGTTGCATTAGCGGTGTATGTAATAACTATTTCGCCATCACCCGCCCTGACATCTGCTGTGGTTGAGGCTGAAGCTAGACCGGCAATGAAACTACCACCAGCACCACCACCACCAGCAGCCACACCGGAACCGTTTCCAGCTCCACCACCGCCACCACCACCGTAGTAACCACCACCGCCGCCACCGCCGGCAACACCTTGCGTACCATTAGAACCCGCACCACCGAGCCCAAGGCTTCCCGCAGTGCCAACATTTGTGATTCCAGAATCAGGAACCCCTCCGGCACCACCGGCTAATTCTTCAGCACCCAGGCCAAAGTTCACACCGTTGCCTGTAAAACCAAAGCCACAGTTGAATGCAGCTTCCCCATCTGAACCTAATAGGTCAAAATTACTGCCACCACTGCCGCCACAGCCACAGGGCTGGCAAGATCCATTACAATAATCTCGGCCGCCACCGCCGCCACCGCCAGCAACAATTACCCGTTCTGCAACTGTGATACCACCCTGACGTACACCAGAAGCCCCACCACCACCAGCTGCCGGACCACCAGGGCATAAGCTACCAGCAGACCCAAAGCCACCGGCACCGCCACCATTGAAACCGCCAATACCACCGGCACCACCGGCACCACCAACATTAATGGCTAAGGATTCACCAGACACAACTGTAAGGGTGCCAATAGCATAACCACCCTGGCCACCGAAACCATTGGTCATCAAGCGATCAACAGCCTGTGCTCCGGCTGCGCCCCAGACTTCAATAGTAACTTCGGTAACATTGGCAGGCACTACCCAGTTTTCAGCAGCACCGGTATAGGTAAAGGTTTCAACAGTTTGCGCTTGAAGACCTAAACTAAATAACAAAAGAAATAATAGTATTAAACCTGGCTTTCTAAATTGCATTTGAACTCCCTATTTATAGTGACTTTATCAAAAAGCCTTTATCAACCCTGTGCAAATCATAATCCAGGGGAACAGATTTGTGAAGTATCTTCCAGCTAGTCATCAAAAAATAATCTGTATTATTATTAACTTAGACCTATATCCAAAAACAAAAAAGCCCGGAGAATCCAGGCTTTCTTGTTAAAGCAAAACCAAAGGCCTGCTGACTAAATAATCAGCTATTTTGGTATCCCACCTTTGGTTAATCCTAATGGGTTTAACAAACGCTTCAATTCAGTTTCCGAGAGCCCGGTGGTTTCCATTGCTACCTCAAGAATTGGACGGCCTTCTTTGTAAGCCTGCTTGGCTGTTGCCGCACCTTTTTCATAACCGATAACGGCATTCAAGGCGGTAACCAGTATTGGGTTTCTTGACAGTGCGGCATCAATGACATCCTGTCGCACTTTGAAAGTTGCAATCGCTTTATCGGCAAGCAGACGACTGACATTGCTAAGCAATTTAATACTTTCAGTCAGGCTGTTAATCACCACTGGCAACATCACATTTAACTGAAAATTACCAGACTGGCCGGCGATGGTGATTGTCGTATCATTGCCGATAACTCGCGCGCAAACCATTGCCGTCGCTTCGGGGATCACCGGATTTACTTTACCGGGCATAATTGAACTACCGGGTTGCAATGCCTTTAATTCGATCTCACCAATACCTGCCAATGGTCCTGAATTCATCCAGCGCAAATCATTGGCAATCTTCATTAAACTCACAGCGGTGGTCTTCAATTGGCCAGACAGCTCAACCGCTACATCCAGACTGGAAATGCCCTCAAAAAGATTTCTTGAGCGCTCAAATTTAACCCCGGTAGAATCAGTCAAAGCCTTAGCCATAGCTTGTGCAAACTCAGGGTGCGCATTAATACCAGTGCCTACTGCAGTACCACCCTGTGGCAATTTACACAGGTGCTTCTGCGCGGCTTGCAGGCGTTCTATATTGCTACGAATTTGTTGTGACCAGGTTGCCAATTCCTGACCAAAGGTTACCGGCATCGCATCCATCAGATGGGTACGGCCAGTCTTCACTGTATTTTTCAATTCTTTAGAGCGTTGATCCAAAACTTTTCTTAAATGTTTCAGTGCTGGTAACAATTCCTCTTCCAACTGCAAATTTGCACTGACCTGCATGGTAGTTGGAATCACATCATTTGAGCTTTGACCCATATTGACATGATCATTGGGATGAATGATCGCTGTTTTTTTGCCCACATTGGCTAGATGGGTAATGACTTCATTGGCATTCATATTGGATGAGGTACCGGAGCCCGTCTGATACACATCGATAGGAAAATGCGCATCAACCTTTCCAGCTGAAACCTGTTTGGCCGCTGTGATAATAGCGCGTGCTCGGGCCTTTGAAAGCAAGCCTAAATCTACATTAACCTGAGCTGCAGAAGCCTTTACTAATCCAAGTGCACGGATAAACTGTCGCGGCATTTGCTGACCGCTGATCGGAAGATTATCAACGGCTCGTTGCGTTTGCGCACCCCAAAGTGCATCTGCAGGTACTTTTAATTTACCCATACTGTCCTGTTCGGTACGAAATCTGGCAGTGTTGTTTTTAGTGGCTTTACTGTTGCTCATTTGTTCTTGCTCCGTGGTCACATTCAATCTGTTAAGTATACCCAAATAGTGTCCAATTTAGGGTATTAGACAGAGATGCAAATATTCAAAAAAATGTAATTTACTAATTGCTATAACAAGCGATTAATGACAGAAAAGGGTATCATTAGAGCTTGTTTTAAAAGACTTAAAAAAGGATAAACCATGCTTGATCTCAAGCCCTTGACCTCTGTCACCTCTGTTGATGGTCGTTATGCCGCAAAAACTGCCAATTTACGCCCCATTTTTAGCGAATATGGACTCATCTACAGACGCGTAATTGTTGAAGTTCGCTGGTTTCAGATGTTAGCTGAAAAACAACTGCTATCGACCTTACCAGCGCTATCACCTACGGCCATTGAGTTTTTAGACCAGTTACTAGAAAACTTTGATGAGAAATCAGCACAATCAATTAAAGACATCGAAGCTACTACAAACCATGATGTTAAGGCCGTTGAATATTTTCTAAAAGCTGAGTTCGCGAAAAATGCCGAGCTTGCAGTCGCTTCGGAATTCATTCATTTTGCCTGCACCTCAGAAGACATTAACAATCTTGCTTACGGCTTAATGCTGAAAGATGCCCGCAACGATGTGGTGCTCCCGGAATTATTAGGCGTGCGCAATAAGCTTGCTGAGATGGCCGTGGAACACGCCGCCCTACCTATGCTTTCACGCACTCACGGGCAAACGGCAAGCCCAACTACCCTGGGTAAAGAGCTGGCCAATGTGGTGGCTCGACTCGATCGACAAATCAAGCAAATTCGTGTGCAACCTATACTGGGTAAAATCAATGGAGCGGTTGGAAATTTTAATGCTCATATTGTGGCCTGTCCGGAGGTTGACTGGATTCAACAATCTTCAAGTTTTATTACTTCTCTCGGACTTGAGTGGAATGCCTACACAACCCAGATTGAGCCACATGACTATATGGCTGAATTATTTGCTAGTGTGGAGCGAGCACAAACCATTCAGATCGACCTTGCCAGAGATATATGGGCCTATATTTCCCTTGGCTATTTTAGTCAGCACGTCATTGCGGGGGAAATTGGTTCATCGACCATGCCGCATAAAGTGAACCCGATTGACTTTGAAAATGCAGAGGGCAACCTTGGTATCTCAAATGCCCTGCTCGCCCACTTGGCAGCTAAGCTACCCATCTCTCGCTGGCAACGCGACCTTACTGACTCTACAGTGCTCAGAACAATGGGCACCGCATTCGGCCACAGTGTTATCGCATGGTCATCATTGCTCAAGGGACTGAATAAATTGCGGGTTAATGCGGATGTCATCGCTAGGGATCTTGATAACGCCTGGGAGGTTTTAGCCGAACCGATCCAGACTGTCATGCGCCAGCATGGGATAGAGAATCCATATGAGCAATTAAAAGAATTGACTCGTGGCAAAGCAATAACAGCTGCGGATCTAACTGCTTTTGTTGAAACACTGGAACTTCCAGAATCGGTTAAACAAAGTTTGAGAAATCTCACCCCGGCCAGTTATATTGGCGCAGCTGAAGCGCTGGCCCTTTCGCTAACAAAATACAGCCACAACAAGTGAGCACTGAAGGGGGTTTACTACCACCAGGAAGCTTCCCGTTGGGCAGCATGACGGAAGCAGTTTTTTTACGTGATTATTGGCAAAAAAAGCCCTGTTTATTTCGTGCTGTGTGGCCGGATATAGAAAACTGCTTACCGATTGATGCCGATGAGTTAGCTGGAATAGCCGCTGAAGAAAGCGCTGATTCACGCCTGATTAGCGGAACCCAGGAGAGGCAGGATTGGGCTGTCACCTATGGTCCGTTTAATGCTGAGGATTATGCTGACAAGGGAGAAGCAGATTGGACTTTGCTGGTACAGGATGTTGAAAAACACTACCCGCCTTTGAAGCGCTGGCTACAGTGTTTTAACTTCTTACCCAGTTGGCGACTGGACGATATTATGATTAGTTTTGCCGCAAGCGGTGGTTCAGTGGGCCCACACACCGATCAGTATGATGTGTTTTTATTTCAGGCCAGTGGGCGCCGTCGTTGGCAAATCTCAGAGACCCAAAACCCAGAACTACTCGACCACGATGAAATCAAAGTACTGAAACAATTCAGCGCAGATGAAACCTGGGATCTTGAACCCGGCGACTTACTCTATTTACCGCCTAATATCGCTCATCATGGCGTCGCCCTTG
>CAXMRK010000237.1:0-3017 GCA_964195815.1 uncultured Acidimicrobiia bacterium
TTAACACAACCCTGGCTGAAGTTTCCCAACAATGTGGTAGCAGCGAGCCTACCGTTATTCGCTTCTGCCGACATATCGGCCTTAGCGGTTTTCGCGAACTTGCTATTCGCTTAACTGAAGCACTAAGCCAACCACTCAGTTATGTACATAACGCAGTAGCGGCTGATGATGCAGTATCTGATGCGGTAACCAAAGTCATGGATACCTCTATTCAAGCGTTTATCGAACTACGGGCGCAACTGTCATCCATGCCATTTGAGACTGCTATAGAGGCGATGGTTAACTCACGCCAATTGGCTTTCGCTGGCCTTGGAGCCTCGGGTCATGTGGCCAGTGATGCCAGCCACAAGTTTTTCCGCCTTGGTATTCCATGTACCACTTTAACTGATTCACCAAAAATATTGCAGTTCGCCGCTATTGCACAAGCAGGTGATGTGCTGGTAATTATCTCGCACACAGGCCGTTGGGGAGAATTATTAAGAGCAGCGCAGTTGGCAAGTAAAAATGGTGCAACGGTCATTGCTCTGACAGCGCCTGCATCCAGGCTTGCGCAAGAGGCAGATATTTTCTTTCCTTGTAATACGATTGAAGATACCAGCGTTTATACACCAATGAGTTCACGTCTGGTCCAGCTTGCCATGCTTGATGCTTTGCACGTAGCCCTCACGCTATCGCTGGGTGAGAGCGCTATTGCTATGCTTCGAAATAGCAAAGCGGCATTACTGAAAAAATACTGATACAACCATTTCGGAAGTGAATGGAGTCAGGTTTTATCTCTTGAAGCAAAACCGAGGACAGCCACTTTTTAGACCTTTTGTCACCCGACCTTTAATTTATTGTCATCCCGGCCTCCGAGCCGGGATCTCATTGGGCACCTTGCTATTCGTTAGGAGGTCCCGGCTCGGAGGCCGGGATGACGTGGTTTATGGCAGGGGATGACAGGCGTCTATGGCACGGGATGGCTTATAAGCTTGATTTAGATCAGGGTTAATAACGCTTGAGGGGCGCAGAATCAAAGGCTAGCAAAGCTTAAATTCTGTTTGGGGCGGGATAATGAGAGTACTGGTAGTTGAAGATAATGCTGATGTCGCAAGACAGCTCAAAACCGCATTAACTGGTGAGCTCTATGTAGTTGATATCGCCCTTGATGGTGAGGAAGGCCTGTATCTGGGCCTAAATGAACCATACGATGCAGTAATCCTTGATCTTAGCTTGCCCAAGCGTGATGGTTTGAGTGTGCTTGCTGAGTGGCGCGCGGCAGGCATGGATATGCCGGTATTAATTTTGACCTCGCGTGATACCTGGCGCGAAAAGGTGACTGGTTTGCGCATGGGTGCCGATGATTACCTCGCCAAGCCATTTGAGTTTGAAGAAGTGCTGGCCAGATTAGAGGCACTGATCAGGCGCTCCTCCGGACATCTCAGTCCGGTGTTGAAATGCGCTGGTGTGGAAATGGACACCAATAGTGCACGAGTCACTATGGATGGAAATCTGGTTGAATTAACTGCGCTGGAGTATAGAACCCTCAATTATTTGATGCAGCATGAAGGCAAAATAGTCTCAAAAACCGAACTGACTGAGCATATCTACGATCAGGATTTTAACCGTGATTCTAATGTCATTGAAGTCCTGATTAATCGGCTGCGCGGCAAGTTGCGGCCAGATCTGATTAGTACTCGTCGGTGTCTGGGTTATCAGCTTAATGCGCCAGTAGCTGATGGGTAAGTCACTCAGCAAACGAATTATTTCTTTATCCATTATCTGGATAGTCATTACTTTATTAATTACCGCGATTGTTTTAATAAAGTTATATCAGTATCACATCGAAGACCACTACGATGAGCATGTGTTTACTCATCTTGGGGAATTAGTTGCAGCTGTAGAGACCAATAGTGAGGGCAAACCCAGAATAATTGACGAACCCACAGACCCGCGATTTAATCGTTTGAATTCTGGTTGGTATTGGGAAGTTAGGAAAAATGGGAAGCTATTGGCTAATTCGGTCTCAATGGGGCAATCAATACTGGACATAAGTGATTTGGTCATTGATGAAAATCACAGTATTCAAACACTTACCGGGCCGTCTCAGGAAGAACTGCGCGCACATGTACTGGAAGTAAACTACCCAAAAGGGGCAGGATCCCTCCAGTTTATTGCTACAGCGCCAAAATTCCAAATCATGGATGATGTCAAAAATTTTGCTCTTCACATAATGCTCAGTTTTCTGATCTTGGGTGTTGGCTTGTTAGTTGCGGTCTTTTTTCAGGTGCGTATAGCTTTGAAACCACTACGTGCCATTGGCTCTGAGATTAGCCAGGTTAAACAGGGAAGGGTAAGCAGATTGTCTGAGGAATATCCGGATGATGTACAACCGCTAGTGGATGAGCTGAACTATTTGTTGGATCATAACGAATTACTACTGAAGCGAGCGAGAAACCACTTAGGTGATCTCGCGCATGCGGTTAAAAACCCGTTGACAGTGATTCGAAATGAAGCACGTAGTCTGGTGAGTGAGCAGGGCCAGTTGATTCTGGATCAATCACATGCGATGGCAAGCAGTATTGATCACTGTCTTTCGCGCGCAAGAATATACGGCAATAAAGATATTATTGGTTACCGAACCAGCATTGCTCCCATTATTGAAGACCTCGTGTTCGCGGTTGAGAGAATTTATCATGCGCAGGGAATCGATATCCAATTATCCATTCCAAAAGATAGTTGTTTTCGTGGCGATGCACAGGATATTGAGGAGATGGTTGGCAACCTGATTGATAACGCCTGTAAGTGGGCAAATAATAAAATTCTAGTTACTTGCACGGTTGAAGCAAACCGTCTGCTGTTAACAATTGAAGATGATGGCCCTGGCATAGAAGTGGAAAATATTGAGCTTGTACTACATAGGGGGCGCAAGCTCGATGAATCGAAACCAGGTCATGGTCACGGATTGAGTATTGTTAAAGATATTGCAAATCTTTATGGTGGTTCGCTAAAGCTAAGCAGGAGTTCTCTCGGTGGAT
>CAXMRK010000238.1:0-3685 GCA_964195815.1 uncultured Acidimicrobiia bacterium
CCCATAGGGATCGTGAAGGAAGCGACACGATTGTTCACTCCGATCCGTTTTTTGACGGTTTCCATTGTCACTGGAATGGTGGCATTTGAGGAAGCGGTTGAAAAGGCGAACATCATGGCGGGGCGCATTTTTTTAAGGAAGGTTACTGGATTGAGTCCTGAAAACATGGCCAGTATCGTAGGATAGACCAGCAATCCATGGATTAACAACACAGCCAGTACCAGAACTATGTAACGGGCAACCTTAGAAAACTGAGCTAAATCAAGGCTGGCGCCCAGCATTAAAATTAGTGCAAATACACCTAGTGGGGCCATTTTCATGACAAAAGTAACCAGTTTCATAATGACTTCATTGAGGTTGGAGAAAAACCCTGCAATGCTAGCTCCAGCCTTGCCACTATGAGTGATGGCAATCCCAAGCAACACAGCAAATACGATAATGGGTAGCATGTCGCCGTTGGCCATCGCACTGACTGGGTTTGTTGGTACGATATCTATCAAGACCTGGGTAAATGATTTATTAGTAGCGATTTCTTTGAGGGCAGCAGCGGCGGGTTCTGCACCTATTCCAGGTTTAAAAATGACCGCAGAGACTAAGGCTAGAGAAACTGCGATACCTGTAGTTAATAAATATAAGCCAATTGTCTTTAATCCGATTCGCCCCAGGGTTGAGGGATCAGCTAATGCAGAGGTGCCGGTGACCAGAGAAACAAATACCAGGGGAACAACTAGCATTTTCAATAAACTGATAAAAATTTTCCCAATGACCATGAAAATCCCACCTGTGAGCCAAAGTTCCGACCATGCTGGATTACCAAGGCCATATTGCAGGAATAGTCCCGCTGAAAGTCCGGCAACCATGGCGATGAAAATTTTTGCACTCAAGCTGAGATGACGATAAGACATGTAATTCCTTTTAATTTTAATTATTTTTAGTGCTTAAGCTCTCATTTAGCACTATAAGTGTTAGTGATGCGATAGAATTTACACCCTTAAGGAGATTCTGAGCAAGTTCTCACCCTCTCCTTGTTGGGAAATACTAAAACAGGTTACCAGTTAAGACTGGAGCCATCAGCAAACAGAAGTGAAAATTGTCATGAGCCAGAATTCAAATCCAGAAGATAAAGTAAAAACCAGTAACTTTATTCGCAATATTGTGATTGCGGATCTGGATGCAGGAAAACACCAGAGTATCAAAACACGCTTTCCACCGGAGCCAAATGGATTCTTACATATTGGGCATTCAAAAGCGATCTGTTTGAATTTTGGCTTGTCAGCTGAATTTTCAGGGCTTACCAATCTGCGCTTTGATGATACGAATCCAATTAAAGAAGAAGAAGTCTATGCTAGAGCCATCGAAGAAGATGTGCGTTGGCTGGGTTTTGAGTGGGCGGAATTACGTCATGCATCGGATTATTTTGAGCAATTTTATAACTATGCCATTGAGTTGATTGATGCAGGCAAAGCTTATGTGGAAGAGCTTACTGCCGAGGAAATGCGCGAATACCGAGGTACTTTGACTCAAGCGGGTCGTCCAAGTCCATATCGTGATAGGCCGGCCAAGGAGTCTCTGGATTTATTCAGGCGCATGCGCGCAGGTGAATTTGAGGACGGACGCTATGTGTTGCGAGCAAAAATTGATATGGCCTCGCCAAATATTAAAATGCGCGATCCCACTATTTACAGAATTCGTCATGTCGACCATCAACGCACGGGTGATAGTTGGCATATTTATCCTATGTATGATTTTGCCCACTGTATCTCGGATGCGATAGAAGGGATTACCCATTCGCTGTGCACTTTGGAGTTTGAAGACCATCGTCCTTTGTATGACTGGGTTCTGGATAATATTTCAATTGAATGCCATCCACAGCAAATCGAATTTGCTCGTCTGAACCTCGATTACACCGTGATGAGTAAACGCCGCTTGAAGTTGCTGGTGGATGAAAATTTAGTCTCAGGCTGGGATGATCCACGTATGCCAACTCTTGCGGGGATGCGCCGACGTGGTTATCCACCTGCCGCAATCCGTAATTTTTCAGAAGTGATAGGGGTGACCAAATCAGAATCTATAATTCCTCTGGGTGTGCTGGAAAATGAAGTTCGCAATGAGCTCAATAGCACGGCACCCCGAGCAATGGGGGTGTTAGATCCATTGAAGGTTGTGTTGCTGAACTTCCCAGAAGGAGAAACTGAGTGGTTTGATGCGGCCAGGCATCCCCAGGATGAAACCATGGGTAAACGTCGAGTGCCAATTACCCGTGAGATTTATATTGAACGCGGTGATTTTATGGAAGAGCCCGTGCGCAAATATTTCCGTTTAAAGCCTGGCGGTGAGGTTCGGTTGCGGAATGCATTTATCATTAAGTTTGTAGATTTAATTAAAGATGAGAATGGTGAAGTTCTCGAAGTGCATTGCGAATTAGACCCACAAACTCGCAGCGGTATGCCGGAATCTAATCGTCGCGTAAAGGGCACTATTCATTGGGTTTCTGCTGAACACGGGGTGCCTGCAGAAGTGCGCTTATATGATCGTTTGTTTAATGTTGAAAACCCATTGGCTGATAAACAGCGAGATTTCAGAGAATTTATTAACCCGGATTGTCTGACTAAAATGACTGCTATTGTAGAGCCCTCGTTCATCGAAGCGGGAGGCTTTTGCCAGTTTGAGAGGGTTGGCTATTTTTGCCATGACGACAAAGATTCAACTACTGAAAAACCAGTACTGAACAGAATTGTTAGTCTAAGAGACTCGTGGGCAAGAAAAGGCGGTTAGTCCCGAAATATGAGAACATTCTTTAAGTGGTTAAAAAGAGGCCTGCTAGCAGCTTTTTTGCTGCTTGTTGTGATGATTTTCCATACCATCTATTTCAGGCCAATCAGTCTAAATTTATTCTATAACAAAGTATTTGCGGAATTTGTGTTCAGCAATCCGGAAATGCTATCCAGCATGCGCTTGCTGGAACCCCTCGGTCTGCATTACAAAAACGATCAGCTGACGGATGTTTCCCCACAGGCAGAACTTGATAGTGTTGCCCTGGTGCGTAAAGACCTGAAAGATCTACAAGCTTACGATTCCAGCAAGCTTGAGGGTGAAGAAAAGCTTTCCTATAAAGTGTTGGAGTTTTTTCTCCAGAATATGGTAGCTGGTGAGGCTTATGCCTACCACGACTATCCTGTAAACCAGTTACATGGGATACAGAATGAATTGCCCACATTTATGGCAACTGAGCATCAGGTAACTTCTCCGCGGGAAGCTGAGGATTATATTTCCAGACTCAATCACTTTGATGAGAAGTTTGCCGGTTTGATCGAAAGCCTTAAATTACGCGAAACCAGAGGAATCATCCCGCCTAAATTTGTAGTAAAAAAAGTGCTTGTGGAGATGCGCAGTTTTATAAAGATGCCAATAGAGGAGAATATCCTATTCTCAAGCTTTGTTGAGAAAGTAGATCGACTGGATAAACTGGATGCTGATATACGCATGTCTTTAAAACTGCGTGCGGCTGCTGCTATTCGCAAGAGTGTGTATCCTGCCTACCAGCAGTTAATACGTTACTTTAATAAGCTTAAGTTAAATGCTAATGAGAACAATGGTGCCTGGGCATTGCCGGATGGTGAAGCTTTTTATGCCTATCAGGTACGTCGACACACGACTACTGATATGACGCCAGCACAAATTCATA
>CAXMRK010000239.1:0-4939 GCA_964195815.1 uncultured Acidimicrobiia bacterium
CGGCAATTGATTGAATCTGCTAAATCCAACAACACCCCACTGACAACGTTGGAACAGGAGCTAGAACGTACTCTGGATAACACCTGGGGTGATACTGCCAAAGCAATAGTCAGTAATTGGCTGGGTCTGGTGTATCAGGTAACCAATTTAGAGCGCACAAAACAGTATATGCAAGGTATAGATAGGCATGATCCATTGGGAATAAAAGCAGATACTTAGTCAGCTTTAGAGCTTTTAAGGTTCAAAAACCTCTGTCCATTGAGCATGAATAAGCTGCCAATGCTCTCCAGTCGCCGCATTGTCCTGCCAGCGCCAATCAGTATCGAACTGATAGAATTGTCCACTAGTGGGCAACCAGCCACCACCGCCTGTTAATAAGCTTTTAAAGCTTGCTGTTGCAGTTAAATCAGAGTTATTTTCTGCATCAAATTGTAGCTTTATAACTGCAGGACTCGAGAGGCTGGTCAGACGAGTATGTTTTTGTCTTTGCCGTAAAACAAATATTTGTAACTGCCGGCGATCAGAAAAATATTCAGAGTGAAAATCGTCCGCCACGGCATCAATTACACTCTTGACCTGACCGTCATTAAATGCCAATTCCATAGTGTTTATCTGTTGGCGCAAGTCTTCCGCATAATTGAAAGGGGTATCATCACAGGCAGTAATACAAGCTGCTGCAATGAAACTCAGCAATAAACGCTTAATCACTATCAATGCTACCTGCTGCAGAGATCAGGGTTTCCTCTAAAAGCCGGGAAGCAACCACAATCAAATCGTGCTCAGTGATCATGCCAATCAGTTTATTGTCTTCAACAACCGGTAAGCATGCAATATTATTGTCGCGCATCTTTCTTATCGCATCGACTGTAGTTGTTTGCGGCGAGATCACCTGCATGTCAGTTTGCATAATGCTGCCCACGGTCTGTTTGTTCTCGGAGTTAATTTCCCCACGACCTAAGAGTCGTAATAATATACGGTGTGATATCAGCCCAATCAGATTGCCCTGATCGTCTTCAACAGGAACATGTCTGACATGTTTCCAATCCATCAGACTGGCAACGAAATCGAGTATGTCACCAGGTCTAACGGTAAATAAATCCGTGGTCATAAATTGATCGACAGTTTGATAAGATTGACGCCAATCCTGTTCAGGGCAAAAACTCGCTAGTTTCCATTCATGTACGGGCGTACCGCTGCTTTGTTGTTCGATCATGCTACTGGTAAGGCTTCGTAAGCGCTCATCTTTACTGCCCTGACCTTCCATTGCTTTCAATGAGTCCAGCTGCCAACGCGCACCTGTATGCCGTAAGCTGACCCGACGTTCGATGATGCCCAGATAATACTCAATATCTTCATTAGCAATGCCGCTGCTACGTAATCCGCTTTCGGCTAATGGCAATAAATCATCCAGAATAAGATCCTGTGCGGGTAACACCTGATCGTTAAACCAATGCAATTCAGCACTGAGTCCATAGCGTGCAGAAGCGAGGAAATTTCCTTTAACGGAAGCAAAATCTATATGCTCCCGAACATCATTAAACTTGCCCATCATTCCAGACATCAAGCCAATAAAAAATGCGGCGTTGGCAATTTCATCAACAATGGTTGGTCCTGCCGGAATCACCCTGTTCTCGATTCTGAGATGGGCCACGTTGTCAGCAACCCCATAACAGGCCCGGTTCCATCGGTAAACTGAACCATTATGTAAGTTTAGAGCGTGCAGCCGTGGGATAATTCCCTGGTCAAGCATGCCCATAGGATCATCTTCTGTATCGATAGTCAGAATAGGACGAAAGCGCGCAATGTCCTCTTTAAATATCTCTGCTACTGAATTCTCAACCCAATGGTCACCAAAATGAACTCGAGATCGAGTGCCGCGCTTCTGTTCAACATCTGTACGTGTGTCAATTGCATTTTCGAACACCGCAATTCGGCTTTCCATCCACAGCCGCTTACCCAGTAACACCGGTGAGTTAACCACTGCAGATAGCAGCGGTGCAGTGACTACCTGGGCAATATTGTATAGCCGCGCAAATTCATCAGGTTCGACCTGAAAGTGAACCTGGAAGCTGGTGTTGCATGCTTCCAGCATGATGTTGTCATGTCGAATATTGAGTTGATCGAGGCCATTAATGGTAAATTGAAAATCCTGTCCACGTAATGCAAGCAGAGCGTCATTCAATGCCATATAACGTGGGTTTGGTACCATAGAATTCAGTCCGAGATCACGTTCTGACAAGGTTGGTAATATACCTGCCAGGGCAATCTCAGCACCTTTTTTTAATGCAGCCTCTCTGGCTTGATGGTAATAACCCTGGGCTTCTTTCTCTAACTCTCGAAGACAGTGACCTTTTAATTCATAGGGTGAAAGATTGGCTTCCAGGTTAAATAGACCTAACTCAGTGGTAAATGCCGGGTGATTAATTTCGTCGAGGATTTCGAGCGCTTTCCGACTCGCTCTGCGAGATGAATCGACAATAAACATCTCTTGTTCAGCGCCTATTCGACGAATACCGGTTTCAAACAAACCCTCATTGAGCATACGTTCCAAAACTCGGACTTCGGCCAATAAGTTTTGCATGAATTTTTGTCGATCAGCCTCTGTTGCCTGTTGGCTTACGTTGTGTTCGCCCATTCTGGATTACCTGTCGTAGTTCAGTAATAACCCCAGCCAATCTTTATTCAACAGCCTGACTCGGAATGATAATAAATATCTTCACAAGCGATATTAATCTGCTATTCACTAAACGGCAAATTTATTGCGAATAATAATGGCATTAAGAGCAAATATTCAGTATGTTAGTCAGGATTATAAATTTTACTGGAGTTGCTTGATGTCAAATAATTCATATTCAGAGAAACCATGGCTTAAAGGATATCCTGAAGGCGTGCCTGCAGAGATTAATGTCAATACATATTCATCGATCGTTGACATGTTCGACAAGAGTGTTAAAAAGTATGCTGAGCAAACCGCTTTTCTGAATATGGGCACCTCACTCAGTTATGCCCAACTTGATAAATATAGTCAAGATTTTGCGGCTTACTTACAATCTCTGGGTTTAAAGAAAGGCGATCGTGTCGCCATAATGATGCCTAACCTTTTACAGTACCCAATCGCAGTATTTGGTATTTTGCGCGCAGGCATGGTGGTAATAAATACGAACCCACTGTATACCGCCAGAGAATTATCTCATCAATTATCAGATGCTGGCGCTAGTGCTATTGTGATCATTGATAACTTTGTCGACGTCCTCGAAAAAGTATTACCTAATGTTCAGCTTAAGCACATTATCACTACGCGTATTGGCGACATGCTGGACTTCCCCAAGGGCTTGATTACAAATTTCGCAGTTAAATACATCAAAAAAATGGTGCCAAATCATAACTTGCCTAACAGTATCGGCTTCAGAGATGCATTAAGGAAAGGCGCCAGTTGTACATTTAAGCCGGAGCAGCAAACTTTAGATGATATTGCTTTCTTGCAGTACACAGGAGGCACTACCGGCGTGGCTAAAGGCGCAATGCTGAGCCATGGTAATCTGGTTGCGAATATGTTGCAGTCCACAGCCTGGCTAGGTGATACGCTCATACCGGGCAAAGAAGTGATAGTCACTGCCCTACCGCTTTATCATATTTTTGCATTAACAGCTAACTGCCTGATGTTTGTAAATGTGGGCGGGAAAAACTTATTAATTACCAATCCGCGTGATATGCCGGGTTTTGTTAAGGAACTGAGTGAGGTTGAATTCACAGGCATTACTGGCGTCAACACACTTTTCAATGGACTCTTAAATACACCCGGTTTTAGCGATATTGATTTCTCCAGCATGAAATTGGCTCTGGGCGGTGGTATGGCTGTTCAGCGGGCGGTTGCTGAACGCTGGAAGGAAGTTACAGGCGTACCATTATTAGAGGCCTACGGTTTAACAGAAACATCACCCGCCGCTATTTTTAGTCCAACAACACAAGAAGAATTTACTGGCGCAATTGGTCTACCCATTTCCTCAACTGAAGCCATGATTATTGATGAAGATGGTGTCCCCTTGCCGCAGGGTGAATCTGGTGAATTATGTATCCGTGGCCCACAGGTTATGCAAGGGTATTGGCAGCTACCAGATGCGACCACAGATACCATGTGCGGTGAAAATGGTGACTGGTTGAAAACCGGTGATGTTGCCAAGATGGATGAAAATGGCTACTTCTACATTGTCGATCGCAAGAAAGACATGATTCTGGTTTCGGGTTTCAATGTATTCCCCAATGAAATCGAAGATGTCTTTGCTGCACACCCTAAAGTTCTGGAAGTTGCAGCTATTGGTCTACCGGATGAAAGATCAGGTGAGATCGTTAAAATTTGTGTAGTTAAGAAAGTTCCAGATCTTGTAGCTGATGAGTTACGTGAGTATGCAAAGGAGCAATTAACAGGTTATAAACGACCTAAAATTATCGAGTTCTTTGATGAGTTGCCTAAAACCAATGTGGGTAAAATTCTACGCCGGGAATTGCGCGACATGGCAGTAGCCGCAGACAAGGTTAAAGGTAAAGTTAAAGAAACCGTTAAAGATGCGATAGACAAAATTTGACCCGGTTTAACCGGGGTCGTAGTCAAAGACAGTAGGTTTTAACCGGGGTCGGAGTCAAATGCTGCACACGGCCGCCACCCGGGGTCGTAGTCAAATGCTGCACACGGCTTACTTACTTCACACAGTTTCAATGCATTTGACTCCGACCCCTGAGAACCCCCCAACCGCATTTGACTCCGACCTCTGAGAGCCTGCTCACAGCAGTCGGGCAATCCGCAACAAGAATTCTGCTCGCCCGACCCCAAGCCCGCTTTTTGTTGCCCGTCGTATATCCAGCAATTCCTTTCTAGTCAAAAGTTCATCGAATAAACTCACATAGGCATCTAACCCATTAGCAATCAGGTCCGTGTATAAGT
>CAXMRK010000240.1:0-7727 GCA_964195815.1 uncultured Acidimicrobiia bacterium
TATAGGCCTAAACCTGATCCCTGTTTGTGGCTGGAATAAAAAGGCTCAAATATTTTGCCAATCATATCTTTTTTAATACCGGGTCCATTATCCCGAAAATCCAGGATAATATGGCCGCTACTGCGCTGAGAATCCAGGGTAATGGTTACCTGGGTTTGTTGTTTATCAGTCGATGCATGGGTAATAGCATTTTCCAGTAATTGATGGATGACTTGATAGAACTGACTTTTATCAAACAAGACATGCGCAGGTTTGGGGAATAAATTTAATTTAATCCCCAAGCTGGTTTCAGGCATCATTTTTTGAAACTCAGAAACCAGACTTTGCAGTTCGAGATTCAGCTGTAGTACTTCCGGTCGGGATCTTTCCTGACGTGCAAGCTGTAATATGTTCTCGATGATATTGTTTATACGCTCGCCCTGATTGCTGATGATGTCCAATAACTGGTCGTCGTTAGCAGAGACCTGCTCAGATTCATGCAGAAGCTCACTGGCATTCACGATGGCCGCTAGCGGATTCCGTATTTCATGGGCAATGCTACCTGAGAGTTTTGCCAGTGTTTCAGTCGCTATGGTACTGGCTTGACGGGATAATTTGCTGGTGTCTTGCAAAAAAACCAGAGTTGCTTCGTCATCAGTTCCGGGTATTTTAATAAACTGCGGAATAACCGGTGAATGCCCTGGAATCAATGATTTTGGTTCATCCGGCACTTTATTCCCCCCCCGCCAGATGTGTAGAAGTTTGGCCAGACGTGGTGCAACCACAGATAAGGTTTTATTTGTAGTGTGTGGCGAACCCAGCAGAAACCATGCTGATTCATTCATCAAACGAATCTTGCCTGTATTATCAACCACAACGACACCAGTTCGCATTCTGCGGATGATGATTTCGTTGATCTGTTCCATGCTCTTCAGGTCAACAACCTTTTGTTCTGCTAATTGCTCATATTGGTGATTCCAGCGTGCCAGTGAGCTAAAAATAAGTGCTCCTAATAAACAGCTTGCTGCATAAATACCTGCGGTCAGTAGGCCATAGTTGATGCCGGTATCATTGAGAAGGCTCCAGCCAGTAATGCCAGTAACATAAATGCTTGAAAAGCCAGCCAGAGTGAAGGCGAAGCCGCGTGGAAGGATAACAGCCGCGGCACAGCACCAGAACACCAGTAACAATCCAGTTCCATTGGTCAGGCTGCCAAGTGTGTAAATCAAGATCATAGCAATCGCTATGTCGACAATAAAAGCAAATTGGCCAAGCATGTGAGGCTGGTTTGGATTGCGTCCAAGCAGAGCAATCATCAATATGCTGTTAGCAAAATATATAATGGCTGTAGATCTTGTGAGATTCAGCAAATCAGCATGGATGGTCTGTGGCGCACTGAAAAAAACCAGAAATAAAATAACAGTGCTAACGATTAAGCGAAAGAAATTTAAATACAACATCAAGCGTCTAGCTAATCCTCTTGATGTTGGATAATTGCTAACTTTCCAGTGTCTTTGTGTAGTATCTTGCAGGCCCGGGTTCATATTCCCATCTTCCTTTAGCCAAATTCGATTGATTCCCTTCAATCTATAGGCGTTCTTCCCTTTTAATGCGGTCATAGGTGTACGGAACAAAATATTAATATCCAGCCACAAAGACCAGTCTCGAATATACCATAAGTTGTATTCAATTCGCTTGTCCTTTTTTCAGGGTGTTGGTTTCACATCGATGCCGGTTAATTTATTTTGATTTAGTGATATATTGATTCGCTCGGTTCTCAACGGCCAAACTTGTTTTGGTGCTGTCTGTCGTTGAAAACTATAAAACCAGTATTTTCCTTTGCTACCAAGCCGCTTTTAGGCGAAAATATCAAACGCATTTATCGGTTTGTCTGTAATCATTGGTTTCAGCTTCAGATTGGGCCGTTCCTGATTTCTTCAGTTGGCAGAAATTGCTGGCTGATACAAGAGGTAAGATTATGAATTTTCACGAATATCAGTCAAAAGAGCTATTTGAACGCTATGCAATTCCAGTACCTGCTGGAGTGGTTGCAAGAACTGCTGATGAAGCCGTCAGTGCGGCTCAGCAAGTTGGTGGCCAACAATGGGTGGTTAAAGCGCAGGTCCATGCAGGTGGTCGCGGCAAGGCTGGCGGGGTTAAGTTAGCAGATTCTCTCGAAGAAGTTCGCGAGCTTGCTGAAAAAATGTTGGCGATGACGATAACAACCTATCAAACCGGTGGACGAGCACTACCTGTAAATGAAGTATTAATTGCAGAAGCCACCGATATTGCTGAAGAGCTTTATCTCTCGGTTTTGATTGATCGTACGCATCGTTGTATTACCTTTATGGGATCCGCTGCTGGTGGAATGGATATCGAGCAGGTTGCCGCGACTGAGCCAGAAAAGATAATTACGGTTCAGGTCGATAACACCGCAGGCTTGATGCCCTATCAGTGTCGGCAAATGGGCTTCGGTATGGGTTTGAATGGTCTTCAGGTTCGCCAGATGACCAAGATAATGATGGGTCTATACCAGTTGTTTAAAGATTGTGATTGTAGCCTGGTTGAGGTCAATCCATTAATTATTGATGGTGAAGGTAATCTATCTGCCTTGGATGCCAAAATTAACGCCGATGATAATGCTATGTTCCGCCATCCTGATCTGGAAGCCATGCGGGATGATTCTCAGGAAGATCCTGCTGAAGTAGAGGCACAAAAACACGATCTGAATTATGTGACCCTGGACGGTAATATCGCCTGTATGGTGAACGGAGCTGGTCTGGCTATGGCAACTATGGATGTTATCAAGCTTAATGGTGGTGAACCGGCAAATTTCCTTGATGTGGGTGGTACCGCAGATGCCGAACGTGTTGCTAACGCCTTTAAACTAGTTTTATCTGGTGATCATGTAGATACGATTTTGGTGAATATATTTGGTGGCATTGTACGTTGTGATTTAATCGCGGAGGGTATTATTCAGGCGATTAAAGAAGTAGGCGTTGAGGTACCGATAGTGGTGCGGCTTGAAGGTAATAATGCCAAAAAAGGTCTGCAGTTATTGGCAGACAGTGGTCAGGCGGTAATTACCGCATCAGATTTAAACGACGCGGCAGCGAAAGCTATTGCGGCTGCTGCATAGGAATATTGTAATGAGTGTATTAATTAATAAAAACACTAAGGTGATTTGCCAGGGCTTTACCGGCAATCAAGGTACTTTTCATTCACAGCAAGCGCTGGATTATGGCACCCAACTGGTTGGCGGTGTAACTCCTGGTAAAGGCGGCAGTTCACATCTGGGTTTGCCAGTATTTAATACGGTAAAAGAAGCAGTCGCAGAGACGGGTGCTGATGCGACTGCTATTTATGTGCCACCACCATTTGCAGCAGATGCCATTCTAGAAGCAGCAGATGCTGGTATTCGTGTCATTGTTGCGATAACAGAAGGTATTCCTGTGCAGGATATGATCCGCGCGAAAGCTGTTATTTCTGAAATGGAAGACACCTGGTTAATTGGTCCTAATTGCCCGGGTATTATCACCCCGGGTGAATGCAAAATTGGGATTATGCCAGGGGACATTCATATGCAGGGTAAAGTAGGTGTGGTTTCCCGCTCGGGAACGCTGACTTATGAAGCGGTATATCAAACCACTGTAGTTGGTTTAGGACAAACAACCTGTATCGGTATTGGTGGTGATCCGATTAACGGTATGAATTTTATTGATTGTCTACGCCTGTTCCAGGACGACCCTGAAACTGAAGGTATTATCATGGTTGGCGAAATTGGTGGCGATGCTGAGGAACAAGCTGCAGAATTTATTGCAGATTATGTGACTAAGCCAGTTGCTGCATATGTTGCTGGTGTGACTGCACCTCCAGGTAAACGCATGGGCCATGCTGGTGCCATTATTGCCGGTGGTAAAGGTACTGCTGATGCCAAGTACGAAGCTTTGAATGAAGCAGGCGTCTCTACTGTTAGGTCTCCTGCAGATTTAGGTCAGGCGATTCTATCTCGTTTGTCCTGAGTGGGTTTATGATTTAATCCGATATCCCGGCGCAATGCCGGGATACTTCGTTTTGAAATCAGCTTTCCGTGAATAGTGTTGTTATTAGTGTTCGTCAGGCGCTGAAGTGCTGCTGGGTAGATGCTTGTCTTTTTGTTTTATAGCTGTAAGCCAGGCTGCACATATAGCGAGAATCGCCATGGCCCAAACAATTATTGCACCGGTCGGATAATCGAACCACATCGACAAACTTATACCCGCTAAATATCCCAGAAAACCTACAAGCCATGCGACAGGTAATTGTCGTTTATGTTGAACATTTCGGGTAGCTAAAGCCGGTATGATCAAGCTGGCAAATACCAGATAGACACCAACAAGCTGGACTGAAGCGGTGATGGCTACGGCAAAAATAAGATAGAAAGCCATCCTCGGAAGGTGCTCATGAAAGCCGAACCAGATGCCTAGTAACAGCGAATAGATGAGAGCGATAGGCAGCAATTGTTGATAATCAACCCACAGTATCTGTCCAACCAGAAGGTCTTTTAACTGCTCGCCTCCATGGGGATTATTTGCGAGCAACAAAATACTAGCAGTGGCAGCCAGGATAAATAGCACTCCGATCAATGCTTCTTGTATTTGCGGCCAGAATTTTTCAGTGAAATGTAAGCCAATAGCAGCAATCAGTGCGGCAGATACTGCAGCAAATTGAATTGCCAGAGCATTATCCAAGCCTAAATTATCAGCTATTATTACGCCAACTGCAGCGACCTGTGCGATTGCTAAATCAATAAAAATTATGCCACGCTCCAATACTTTTCGCCCTAAGGGAACATGTGTGGAAAGTACCAAAATTCCAGCCAGCAAGGCTGGGCCGACGATACTCCAGTCAAATGCGAGGTTCACTGTGAAGGCTCCATGTTGATTAGCAGAAGCTGAATGGTTTCATCAAAAAGTTTGAATAAATCACTCGCCTGGTCAGAACCGCCGACTGTAAAGGGTAGAGCAGTCTCAGGAATCCCGGTCTTTTCTGATAGCCATTTGGAGGCTTTAGCATCCTGATAGGGTGAGCGGATGATTATAGTGGCTGGATTGGATTCCAATTGAGTTAATAATTTGCTCAGGTGGGCACCACTGGGAGGGATGCCGGGTTTGGATTCCAGGGTGGCGACTTCTACCAGACCCAGCCAGTCTTCAAGATAGATCCAGCTTTTATGGTGAACCACAATTTCTTTGCCGCGTAAACCAGCAGCCTGTGTTTCCCAACGCGCAATTGCCTGAATCCATTGCTGTAAAAAATCACTCAGGTTTTGCTGATAGCTAGTGCCATTCTTAGGGTCTATCGCCTCCAGCCTTGCAGCTATTACCTCGGCTACAACAGCTAAATTATGTGGATTGGTTTGTATATGCGGATTACCCTGTGAATGCATATCGCCCTCGGCGCGGTCGAGAACAGTGGGAATATCCAGACGTTTAACAAACTCACCAGCCAATAAATAACCCGATTGTCCTGCCTGAATTTTAGGATTGCTGCCCTTGCGCAGTAACAAGGGTAACCAGCCGATTTCCAGTTCGGAACCTGAACAGATCAGCAGGTCAGCTTTTCTTATTTTTGCGATTAGACTGGGGCGTGCCTGGATATAGTGCGGGTCTTGCAAAGCGCTGGTTGCTGTCGTGGTTGTAACTAAATCACCACCGATAGCTTCTGCCAATGCTGCCCACTCCGGTTCGCAAGCAAAGACATTTAATTTTGCTTGTGCAGATTCTGCAAAACCTAAAGTCAGTAATATGAATAGTGTAAATAAGTTTTTCATCATCGCTTCCATTAGAATTCATGACCTCCATGGGCGCCAATACTCATGATGTACTGCAAACCTATTTGCTGATTATTTACCAGGCTGGTCTCATCGTGATTGTATTGCAACCGCAGACGAGAAAATTCACTATTGGCGTAATCAAGCATGAATGAGTAGATGCGTGGATTGTGTGACAGAGGATCCAGTGCTGAACCAGAAAAAATAGAACTTGGCCGGTCGGTACTTAAACCGGCGATGCGTAAGCCAGCGCGCCAACGGGGCATCCACTGATAACTTCCCTGCACATACCAGCCTTGCGCATTTTGCTTAAGGGATAGTGCCTGGTTGGTGGCCGGTAGCACTACATTTCCATCTTCCTGACGCCAGATATATTCACTCTGGAAAGTAATATTACGTTGTTTAGAGTTGCCATTGGGTGCCCATTTCCAAACAAAATCTGCAATATACAGGTCACTGTTACCATCAAATAACAAAGGTTGGTTTTCATCTCCTGACTCGCGCTCAATGGCATCAGCAGTCAACCAGGAAAAGCCAGCCGTCCAGCTATGGCTGAAGCCAATATCGCCACCGGTTTGAGCGAATAAGGAGCGAGTGCCAAAACCACTATTTGCGTTGCCACCAGCGGGATAACTGCCGCCACGGAAAATTTCTGCACCAAGTTCCAGGAAAAAGTCCGTAGGTGCCAGCCAGCGCAGCTGAATGCCGTCATCGGTGTATTGACTACCCATGAAAGCTCTGTAAGGTAGCGCTTGATCGGCAAAGTCCCAGGCGTGTTTGTGCTTGTCATTGAGGTAACCAACTGCTGAATAGAACCTACCCATACGGAGGGTCATGCTTGCTGGTAAGCTCAAAGTTTCAATGAAGGCTTCTTCAAGGCCAATGCCGAACTCACCATCCTCCTGTTCAATGGCAGCAGTAATCTGCCCATAAAACCAATTGTCAACATTGCCGCTGAAGACGAATTCACTTTCTCCGATACCAAGACCTTCATCAGCCAGGCCGGACTCTCCACCTAGTGTAAAACCGGGTATATTGCCAGCATCGGGGTTGTCATAAGCCCAGATTTCACCATCTATGATAATCCCAATGGCAGGGTTATATCGATTACTGGCGCTGGCATAGCTACTGTTATTTGACTCGCGTGCAGCT
This sequence comes from uncultured Acidimicrobiia bacterium, assembly GCA_964195815.1. Lineage (GTDB taxonomy): Bacteria > Pseudomonadota > Gammaproteobacteria > Xanthomonadales > SZUA-36 > SZUA-51. Next base: position 6,944 of record CAXMRK010000240.1, read on the forward strand.
GCTTCAGGAGCTGGGTTGCTTGCTTTTTGAGCAGTTGTTGATTGTGTTGCCAGTTGTTGTTCTGCTGTAGCCAGTCGCCGCTCCAGATCATGGATGCGCTTTTCATACTGGCTCTTCATACTAGCTAATTCAGCTTTAATGTTTATCAGCTCATCAACTGTCTGACTTTGAGCTGACTGCGCGTTGGCACTGCATACAAATAGACTGAGTGTTAAAGCGACTAATTTGATTAAGTTTACTGTATTTAAATTTTGGGTTTCCATTGTAGTTCCCCATCGAATAAAGTCATTCGAAATGAATCATTGAAAATAACGACCACGCTATTTAAAAGGGGGTGTGATTATTATTGATGTCAGGAAACGGGTGGTGCGCGGCTCGGTGGGCTATAGTTTGTTTTGCTGGGGACGTCTGTCAGCTGGCTTTTGCATTCATGGATATGTGCAGCATAATTACTATAGATATTTATGCTTGCAGTAGGTAATACATCGTTTTGAGCGGAAGCATGTAGACAGACAGAACAGTCTGCTGAACTAGCTGCACCCATATGCTGCATGTTATGACCAGCATAGACAGCCTGGGCAAATACCAATGCCAGAATCAGACCAAAACGGGGAAGCCATTTACACTGCATAGCAATAGTGTAACTCATTGGAATCAAGAAAATTAGCTATTAGTATCTCGCTTTGTCTGAGTAGAGAAACTATCAAGCTGACAGCACAGTGTTTATCGAGAGGTGATCGATAATTGACCTATTGTGAATACTCTGAAATTACAACTTATCTCG
>CAXMRK010000241.1:0-10827 GCA_964195815.1 uncultured Acidimicrobiia bacterium
CCGCTTCTGCACCCATTTTGGCATCGAATTCATCACCATGCTCGTCACGGGCATCCAGATATTCTTCATCCGTCAACAATTGACCGCGCTCGAGTGAAGTCATTCCTTCTTCAAGAACCACATAAGATTCGAAGTATAAAATACGCTCAATATCGCGCAAAGTCATATCTAGCATCAAGCCGATACGTGATGGCAATGATTTCAAAAACCAGATGTGTGCTACTGGGCTGGCCAGGTCAATATGAGCCATACGCTCACGACGAACCTTGGTCAGGGTTACTTCGGTGCCACATTTTTCACAAACAACACCGCGGTGCTTCATCCGCTTATATTTACCACACAAGCATTCGTAGTCCTTAATCGGACCAAAAATTGAAGCACAGAAAAGCCCATCACGCTCAGGCTTAAATGTTCGGTAATTGATGGTTTCTGGCTTTTTAACTTCACCCCAAGACCATGAACGAATTAGTTCAGGCGGCGCAAGTCCAATACGGATTGCGTCGAAATCGGTGGGTTGTTGGCGCTGTCTGCCATAGAGATTTTGGATCATGTCTCTCATTTCGATTCTCCTCCGTATCAGGATTGTTCAAGTTCAATGTTAATACCGAGTGAATGAATTTCTTTCACCAGCACATTGAAGGATTCAGGCATACCAGCCGACATTTGTAAATTACCGTCAACGATACTCTTATACATTTGGTTACGACCCGCGACATCATCTGATTTCACGGTCAGCATTTCCTGCAAGGTATATGCAGCACCGTATGCTTCAAGTGCCCAGACTTCCATTTCACCGAATCGCTGGCCACCGAACTGAGCTTTACCACCCAATGGTTGCTGGGTAACAAGACTGTATGGTCCGGTTGAACGGGCATGCATCTTGTCATCGACAAGGTGATTCAGTTTCAACATATACATGTAACCAACAGTAACAGGACGATCAAACTTCTCACCACTACGACCGTTATACAAGGTCATCTGCCCGGAACGATCAAGACCTGCCATTTCCAGCAAATCTTTAATATTTGCTTCAGCTGCACCATCGAAAACAGGTGTTGCCATGGGTACACCGCCGCGCAAATTATTTGCCATTTCGAGAACTTCTTCGTCCGAAAAGTCTTTAAGATTGACGCGCCCTTTCATATCACTGTTATAAATATCACTCAGGAATTTACGCAGTTTTACAATAGTTGCCTTACTGTCCAGCATCTCAGCAATGCGTTCACCAAGACCTTTAGCAGCCAATCCAAGGTGAGTTTCGAGTACTTGACCAATATTCATACGCGAAGGTACACCTAATGGATTCAAAACGATATCCACCGGTACACCATGCTCATCGTATGGCATATCTTCTTCAGGTACGATCATTGAAATCACACCCTTGTTACCATGCCGACCAGCCATTTTGTCACCTGGTTGAATGCGGCGTTTCACAGCAAGATACACTTTGACCATTTTTAAAACACCCGGAGCGAGATCATCACCTTGGGTAATTTTGAGTTTTTTCTCAGCAAATCTGGCATCAAAAGCTTCTTTCTGCGCCTTGATCTGCTCTTCCAGTTGCTCTACCAGTTCCTGTACTGATTCCTCACGCATACGAATCTTGAACCAGTCATCTCTTGGTAAATCGTCCAGATATTCTTTGGTAACTTTACTGCCTTTCTTCAAACCACCCGGGCCTTTATCCGCAACATTACCTACAATCGCGTTGTGCAAACGGTGATAGATACCACCTTCAACAATCGACATCTGATCTTTCAGATCTTTACGCACCTGATCCAGCTGCTCACTTTCAATCCTGAGGGCACGTTCATCTTTTTCTATGCCGTCTCGGGTAAACACCTGAACATCAATAACGGTTCCATCCATACCGGAAGGCACACGCAGCGAAGTATCTTTAACATCAGACGCTTTTTCACCAAAGATGGCACGCAACAGTTTTTCCTCTGGTGTCAGTTGGGTCTCGCCTTTAGGGGTGACCTTTCCGACCAGAATATCGCCAGCTTTAACTTCTGCGCCAATAAACACAATCCCTGATTCATCGAGATTTACCAGGTTATGCTCACCAACATTCGGGATATCAGCGGTAATTTCTTCTGAACCCAGCTTGGTATCACGAGCAACTGAAGTCTTCTCTTCAATATGGATTGTGGTATAGCGATCTTCTTTAACGACTCGCTCTGAAATCAGAATCGAATCCTCAAAGTTGTAGCCATTCCAGGGCATAAATGCAACCCGCATATTCTGACCCAGTGCTAATTCACCAAGATCAGTCGATGGGCCATCTGCCATAACATCGCCTGTTACTACAACATCACCAACATTAACCAATGGACGCTGATTCATACAGGTATTCTGATTTGAACGCTGATATTTGGTGAGGTTATAGATATCAACACCAGGATCACCGACCAATACTTCATCTTCGTTGGCACGTACAACAATACGGCTAGCATCGACCTGGTCAATTATTCCACCACGTTTGGCAACTACTGTTACACCCGAGTCTGTTGCCACTGTGCGTTCCATTCCGGTACCCACAAGAGGCTTATCCGCACGCAGAGTTGGCACAGCCTGACGCTGCATATTCGATCCCATCAATGCCCGATTAGCATCATCGTGCTCAAGGAATGGCACCAGTGAAGCGGCAACCGATACAATCTGCTTGGGCGAAACATCCATATATGAAATTTCATCAGCAGATTTCAGCGCGAACTCACCCTGGTGACGACAAGAAATAAACTCGTCAATGAACTTATTATTCTTATCCAGTTCAGCATTCGCCTGCGAAATAACATACTGACCTTCATCAATCGCAGACAGATATTCAACTTCTTCTGTCACCTTACCCTTTACTACTTTACGATAAGGAGTTTCCAGGAAACCGTAGTCATTAGTGCGAGCATAAACCGCCAGAGAGTTTATCAAACCAATATTTGGTCCTTCAGGAGTCTCAATCGGACACACACGACCATAGTGCGTGGCGTGAACGTCCCGTACCTCAAAGCCTGCTCGCTCGCGAGTTAAGCCACCTGGACCCAAAGCAGAAATACGGCGCTTATGCGTGACTTCTGACAAGGGATTGTTCTGATCCATAAACTGGCTAAGCTGTGAAGAACCAAAAAATTCCTTCACTGCAGCAGCAATGGGTTTAGCATTAATTAAATCCTGTGGAGAAAGATCTTCAGATTCGGCAACAGAGAGACGCTCTCTTACAGCACGCTCAACCCGAACCAGACCGATACGGAACACATTTTACGCCATTTCACCGACTGATCTAACCCGGCCATCACCCAGATGATCAATATCATCTACAGAGCCTTTACCGTTACGGATATCAATCAGTATTTTAAGTACCGCCAGAATATCTTCTTTATTAAGAACCGAAGAACCTTCAATCGCTTCAACACCAACACGACGATTAAATTTCATCCGCCCAACTACAGACAGATCATAGCGGTCTTCGGTGAAAAACAGATTCTTAAATAAATTCTGGGCCGCATCTTTAGTAGGCGGCTCACCCGGACGCATCATCCGGTAAATTTCAACTAAAGCTTCAAGCTCAGTTGTTGATGAGTCGACGCGTAGAGTATTTGAAATATATGGACCCTGATCGAAATCATTGTAGTACAAAATTTCAAATTTCTTGATTCCTGCTTCGCGCAGGGTTTGCATCAACTCCTCGGTAATCTCATCATTGGCTTTAGCGATAAGTTCGCCACTTTCTTTGTCAATAATGTTTTTCGCGATGGCTTTTTCTAGCAGATACTCATCCGCTACATCAAGTGCAGTCACACCCGCTTTTTCAATCAGCTTAACGTGCCGTGCAGTAACCCGTTTACCGGCAGCGACAAGTACGCCACCTTTTTTGTCATTAATTTCTGACTCAACGGTTTCACCACGAAGACGAGCTGGCACCAATACAATTTTTGCATCGCTTTTTCGTAAAGTTACATGCGTAGTCTCAAAGAATGCATCCAAAATTTCTTCATCATCCATACCCATTGCACGCAACAGAATGGTAACGGGTAGCTTGCGCCTACGATCTATACGCGTGAACACTCCATCTTTGGGATCAAACTCAAAATCCAACCACGAACCGCGGTAAGGAATAACCCGAGCAGAATAAAGTAACTTGCCACTGGAATGGGTCTTACCTTTATCATGATCGAAAAATACGCCCGGTGAACGATGCATCTGCGATACGATAACCCGCTCAGTACCATTAATGATAAAGGTACCATTATTGGTCATCAGTGGCAGATCGCCAAGGTATACCATTTGCTCTTTTACATATTTAACCGTTTTATTCTTATTTTCTTTATCACGGACAACCAGGCGCACTTTAGCTCTTAAGGGCGCACTATAAGACATTCCGCGGAGCTTACACTCACGTTCGTCAAATGCAGGCTCACCTAATTTGTAATCAACATACTCAAGTGCTGCGCTACCGGTAAATGATTCAATTGGAAATACAGAGCTCAATGCCCCATGCAAACCGCGGTCACGTCGTTCTTCCAACGACACATCCGGTTGCAAAAACTGTTCATAGGATTTGATTTGCATCTGCAACAGATAAGGTACATCCCATGCCTGTTTGCTTTTGCCAAAATCTTTGCGTATACGCTTTTTCTCGGTGAAAGAATAGCTCATCATCAGTACCCGTCCTACTTGCAACAAACCGGCTTGTTGCTGTACATTAAAATAAGTTCGCAGCCAATCCGGATTGGCCTCGAGGGTATCCCCCTGAACTTTTCAGCAGCTGACAATTTCGCCAGACAGCTACATCATTCGACTGGCAGTTCGCTGCCAATCTGGATCCTACGACCCGAATTATTCTTGATTAATAAGCACTACAGCTTATCAACCATCCGCTAAATCCCGATAACACGGTTTAGCTTTTTTACAAATGCAGGAAAGGGCCGGAGATAAACATCCCCAGCCCATCCTTTATCAGCTTGTTAAATAATCAAACTCGATTACTTAAGCTCAGCAACAGCACCAGCTTCTTCAAGCTGTTTGATAACGTCAGCAGCTTCATCTTTGCTTACGCCTTCTTTAATTGCTGCTGGAGCAGATTCAACCAAATCTTTGGCTTCTTTTAAACCAAGACCGGTTAAAGCACGAACAACTTTAATTACAGCAACTTTGCTGCTACCAAAACTGCTCATTACTACATCAAATTCAGTTTGCTCTTCAGCAGCGGCGGCATCGCCACCGGTTGCAGCAGCAGCCACAGCTACAGGAGCAGCTGCGGTTACACCGAATTTTTCTTCCATTGCTTCGATGAGGTCTACAACCTCCATCACACTCATACTGGAAACTGTTTCCAGGATATCTTCTTTTGAAACGGCCATTGTCGTCTCTCCATTTAAAACGGCTCCGCTACGCGGGCCTTAAGTTAAAAATACAAAATTAGGCAGCTTTGCTGTCCCGAACCGCGTCAAGAGTCCGCACCAACTTAGTGTGTGGTGCAACCAAAGTACGCACGAATTTCTCGATTGGAGCCTTCATCGTTCCTAACAATATTGCCAACGCTTGATCGCGTGTAGGCATACTTGCCAGGCGGTCTAAAGCCGAAGCATCCAGCAATTCGCCACCAACTGTCACAATTTTTGTTACCAGTTTGTTATTGGTCTTGGAATATTCCTTGACCAGGCGAGCTGCAGAGCCCGGATCATCAATTGAAAAAGCAAACAGAAGTGGTCCTGTCAGTTTTTCAGAGATGCACTCAAAATCAGTACCTTCTACGGCTCGGCGCACAAGAGTATTTTTGGCCACCTTGAGATAAACACCTTGCTGACGAGCTTTTACTCTCAGGTCAGTAATTTCCTCAACGGTTATGCCGCGATACTCAGCAGCCACAGCAGCCAGTGCGATTTTTGCCTTTTCAGACACCTCCGCAACAACCGCTTTTTTCTGCTCTAGATTTAGCGCCATCTGATACCTCCATAGGTCATCGGTTATGGTGCGAGCACCACTCCCTCAGACTTAGGTGTAACGGACAGGTCACCCTGTCCAAACTCGGAGTTTAAAACTCCACCTAGGATTGGCCGTTCCTCAAATGAGGTTGGGCGTCACCATCTGCGCAGGATGAGCAATTAAGCTCTGTTTAAGTTGCCTTCAATGAAACAAAACAACTCCTGCGGTCTTTGACGATCCCGAATTCACGGGTCGCCCAATCCGGAAACGGCAAGCCGTTTCCAAATATTCTTTAATTACTTTAAAGGGTAGATATACTGCTAGCATCAACCATGACACCAGGTCCCATGGTCGTGGATAGTGCAACTTTCTGCAGATAAATACCTTTGGCTGATGCAGGTTTAGATTTAATTAAATCCTTAACCAGTGCAGACAGATTTTCTGACAGCGCCTGGACTTCAAAATCAACCTTGCCGATTGTACTGTGGATAATTCCACCCTTGTCAGTACGGTAACGAACCTGTCCTGCTTTCGCATTTTTAACCGCAGTTTCTACATCCGGAGAGACAGTACCCACTTTCGGGTTTGGCATTAATCCGCGAGGACCGAGAAGCTGACCCAGCTTACCAACCACACGCATTGCGTCCGGAGTAGCAATAACTACATCAAAATCCATATCACCACCTTTAATTTGGTCGTGAAGATCATCCATACCAACAATATCAGCACCAGCTGCTTTGGCTTTTTCTACGTTATCACCTTGCGTGAACACAGCCACACGTACGTTTTTACCAGTACCATTTGGCAACACAGTAGCATTACGAACAACCTGATCAGATTTACGTGGATCCACACCTAAGCGGATAGCCACATCAACTGATTCTATAAACTTAACTTTGCTGTTATCTTTTACTATCTGTAAAGCTTCAGCCAAATCATAGGTTTTTGTTGAATCAATGTTTTCACGAGCAGCACGAATACGTTTACTTTCTTTAGCCATGACTTAACCCTCCACTTCCAGACCCATACTGCGAGCAGTACCAGCAATTGTACGCACAGCGGCGTCCATACTGGCAGCTGTCAGATCCGGCTCTTTGGCATTTACAATTTCTTCCAGTTGTGCGCGAGTTACAGTACCAACTTTGTTGGTATTAGGCTCACCACTTCCCTTTGGAATACCCGCTGCCTTTCTGAGTAAAACAGAGGCTGGCGGAGTCTTGGTAATAAAGGTAAAACTACGATCCGCATAAACCGTAATAACCACAGGAATAGGTAAACCACTCTCCTGGTTTTGGGTCTTGGAATTGAATGCTTTACAGAATTCCATAATATTCACACCGTGCTGACCTAATGCAGGACCAACCGGTGGACTTGGATTTGCCTGGCCAGCAGGCACTTGAAGCTTGATATACGCTTCGACTTTCTTAGCCATCTTCTTCTCCTTGCGGGTACAAACGCTTAACTCAATAAGCTCCCCGGGGTTTAATAATTAAACACATTAAAACTAAAAACTTGTTACAAATATCAGGCCTTTTCAACCTGATGGAACTCAAGATCCACCGGTGTTGAGCGACCAAATATCAATACCGCCACCCGCAGGCGACTCTTATCGTAATCAACGCTTTCAACACTGCCGTTGAAATCATTAAATGGCCCATCAGTAACACGTACCATTTCACCTGGCTCAAACATAACTTTTGGCCGTGGTTTATCTGTGCTGTCCTGAACCCTGCTCAAGATAGCTTCAGCTTCAGTTGCGGATATTGGAGCTGGATTTTCTTTGGTACCACCAATAAAACCAAGTACTTTTGGTACATCTTTTACCAAATGCCATGAATCGTCGTTCATTTCCATTTCCACCAGCACATAGCCAGGGAAAAACTTACGTTCAGAGCGGCGCTTCTGACCACCGCGCATTTCGACAACCTCTTCAGTTGGCACTAGAACTTCGCCAAAGTAATCTTCCATACTTTCGCGTTTGATTCTTTCATTGAGCGCACGCATGACCGATTTTTCAAAGCCTGAATACGCATGCACAACATACCAACGTTTAGTCATCTAAAACTCCTGTATGGATTGATGCCTGCTAGCGGTTAAGCCAACAGCATCCTTACCAGCCAACCTAGTACTGAATCAATTATAAACAGCATTATGGAAACGATAATGGTAACAATTATTACCATAATTGCAGTCTGCACAGTTTCCGCCCGTGTTGGCCAAACCACTTTACGACGCTCAATGTCAGCCTCTTTAAAGAAGCGGAACATACTCATACCTTTTTCCGTAAAGCGTGCAATTAGCATCGCAACGGCAACCGCCAGCAGTAAACCAACTGAACGAATGACTGTAATTGCCTGATTCTCAAAATAATAAAAACCAACGATACCGCCAATGAGTACGAGTACTGAAATCAGTAATAATACGGTATCAGCAACCGAGCTTGAGCCTGTTTCTGGTTTACTAGCCATTATCTGCCCTGTATTCCTATATGTTCCTAATCTTTCACTACAAAAGATGGCAGGCGAGGAGGGACTCGAACCCACAACCTGCGGTTTTGGAGACCGCTGCTCTGCCAATTGAGCTACTCGCCTAAATTTTATATTTTCAGCCCTACCAATTTGAAGCTGAATAAACTTGGGTTTATTTCCTGCAATTTCGAAAAACTGCCTGGTGGGCTAACCTCTATACCCATATTTTCTTATACAAAAATTACACAAACCACTTAGACCACAAAGCTGGCGTACCTTGCGGCCGCCAGCTTGTGAAAAAACTATGATTGTTTTGTATTAAGCGATAATCTTCGCAACAACACCGGCGCCTACCGTACGACCACCCTCACGGATAGCAAAACGCAGGCCTTCTTCCATCGCGATTGGGTTGATTAACTCAACCTTCATCTGGATGTTGTCACCAGGCATTACCATTTCTACACCTTCCGGTAATTCAACCGCACCAGTAATATCTGTAGTACGGAAATAAAACTGCGGACGGTAACCCTTAAAGAACGGAGTATGACGGCCACCTTCATCTTTCGACAAAATATAAACTTCTGCCTCAAAACTAGTGTGCGGATTGATCGTTCCCGTGTGCGCCAATACCTGACCACGCTCTACGTCTTCACGTTTGGTGCCACGAAGTAGCACACCTACGTTATCACCAGCACGACCTTCGTCCAGCAATTTACGGAACATTTCAACACCCGTACAAACACTCTTGGTGGTGTCTTTAACACCTACAATTTCAACTTCTTCACCGACCTTGATAATGCCGCGTTCAATACGACCCGTTACCACTGTACCGCGACCTGAAATTGAGAATACATCCTCAATCGGCAGCAGGAATGGCTTGTCAGTATCACGCTCAGGCTCTGGTACGTAAGCATCCATTTCATCCAGCAACTTGAGAACAGACGGAATACCAATTTCAGACTCATCGCCTTCCAGTGCTTTCAATGCAGAACCAATAACCACTGGGGTATCATCACCCGGGAAGTCATAGTCAGACAGCAATTCACGGATTTCCATCTCAACCAGTTCTAATAATTCATCATCATCAACCTGATCGGCTTTGTTCATGTACACCAGAATGTACGGAACACCTACCTGACGTGCCAGCAGAATGTGCTCGCGAGTCTGTGGCATTGGACCATCAGCTGCTGATACTACTAATATCGCACCATCCATCTGTGCCGCACCAGTAATCATGTTCTTAACGTAATCAGCATGACCCGGACAATCTACATGCGCGTAATGACGAGCCTCTGTTTCATATTCAACGTGAGCCGTTGCAATGGTAATACCACGAGCGCGCTCTTCAGGGGCATTATCGATTTGATCGTATGCCTTGAATTCACCACCACGAGCTTCAGCACAGACTTTCGTCAGGGCCGCTGTCAGTGTTGTTTTACCATGATCAACGTGACCAATTGTGCCTACGTTTACATGGGGTTTATTACGTTCAAATTTTTCTTTTGACATGCTCTGTCTCCAAATCCTTTCTATAACAAGGCCCAAGCTTGATGCTGAAACCCTAACCCATTAATCTTATTAAATCTGGTGCCCACAACTGGATTTGAACCAGTGACCTCTCCCTTACCAAGGGAGTGCTCTACCGCCTGAGCTATGCGGGCAAACAACTAATCTGCGGCGCAACTGGAGCGGGTGATGGGGATCGAACCCACATAATCAGCTTGGAAGGCTGAGGTTCTACCATTGAACTACACCCGCCGAACCATTTGTCCGAACCCAAAAATGAAACTCACTTTGGGCCCGCAATAACTGCCATTCCCATATCTCCACGATTACGCAAATAATATGGTGGAGGGGGGAGGATTCGAACCTCCGAAGGCTAAGCCAGCAGATTTACAGTCTGCCCTCGTTGACCGCTTGAGTACCCCTCCAGGGCACAATGCCAGCCAGCTATTATCTAATAAAGAGATATACGCGTCAAGCGTAGTTTTGATAAATTATCAAGCTATTTACAGTATTTATTAGCATCCACGAAATAAGGCTCCCTCAATTGACAAATTATTCAGTAAATACGCGCTTAAAATTTATCGATGATAATCTCTGGCGGGACCTCTCTGGCATTGTAAACTGATGCCATCACTTGAGCATATGCGCCCGCATTTGCAAGCATGAACAGATCTCCTTCTTTTGAATTCGGCAACCATCGGTCATGCCCCAGAACATCTCCCGTTTCGCAGATAGGGCCAACTACGTCAGCCCTCATAACAGCTGCTTCACCGAGCCTACTCAGATTGACAATATGATGAAATGACCCATACAGGCTCGGGCGAATTAAGGCATTCATACCTGCAGCAATACCACTAAAGTTTTTGCCGTCCTCTTCCTTAATTTGAGTGACGCGTGCGAGCAGAACACCTGCTTGCGAGACCAGATAACG
>CAXMRK010000242.1:0-5394 GCA_964195815.1 uncultured Acidimicrobiia bacterium
AAACAGAATAAAATCGGCATGACCATCGATGCTGAAGAAGCTGATCGACAGCTACTGCAGCTGGATATATTCACCAGGGTATTTTCTGATCCATCCCTGCAGGGTTGGGATGGTCTAGGTGTTGTTGTGCAATCTTATTTCAAGATGGCGCCTGCAGTTATCGATTATCTTGCTGATTTGGCAACAACAGTGGGTCGCCGTATTCCGTTACGTCTGGTTAAAGGTGCTTACTGGGATGCGGAGATCAAACATGCTCAGGTTGAAGGCTTTGCTGGCTACCCGGTGTTTACTCGTAAAGCAAATACCGATATCTCTTATACCGCATGTGCAATAAAATTACTGCATGCAAGGAAAGCATTCTATCCACAATTTGCCACTCATAATGCACAAACAATTGCCACCATTCTAGAACTTGCTGGTGATCGGCTGGATTATGAATTCCAACGTTTACACGGTATGGGTGAAGATTTGTATTCCGCCGTCCGTACAGCGGGCTTACACGATGCTTGTCGCGTCTATGCTCCTGTAGGTAGCCATGAAGATTTGCTTCCCTATCTGGTGAGACGCTTGTTGGAAAATGGCGCAAATACATCCTTTGTGAACCGGGTTGTTGATGATAAGTTGCCACCAGAAGAGGTGGTTGAGGATCCGATTGCTAAAGTGATGGCGTATGAACCGTTCGCTAATCCACTGATCCGCTTGCCTGCTGCAATATATGCTAGCTCACGGAAAAATTCTCAAGGTATAAATCTTGCTTCCGAGTTAGACAGAGCAGCATTGGCTGAGAAAATCAATACAGCAGCTGCCAGGGGATGGCGAGCCCAACCACTGCTTGGTCAGTTAGCTGGGAAGTCAGTTAAAGTCACCGACGCTGATAGCAAATGGCAGTCGGTCAGTAATCCGGCTGCACATCAGATTAAGGTAGCAGAAGTTCGCACAGCCAGTTCTGCAGAAATAGCCCATGCACTAAAAGTAGCCAGCGAAAGTACAGTGGCCTGGCAATGGGTAGCGGTAGAAGAGCGTGCAAGATGTTTAGAGAAAGCTGCTGATTTGCTGGAACAGAAGTTGCCAGAATTTATGGCACTCTGCGCTTTAGAGGCAGGAAAGACAGTGCATGATAGTATTTCGGAAATTCGCGAAGCGGTAGATTTTTGCCGATATTATGCAGTACAGGCACGTGGGCTTCTTTCTGAGCCTACAATACTTCCAGGCCCCACAGGTGAAAGTAACCAGATCAGTTTGCATGGACGGGGAATATTTGTTTGTATTTCTCCCTGGAATTTTCCTTTGGCAATTTTTATTGGTCAGGTTGCTGCGGCATTGGTTACCGGTAACACAGTGTTGGCGAAACCAGCCGAGCAAACACCAGTCATTGCTTATCGTATGGTTGAGTTGATGCATGAGGCAGGCATTCCACGAGAGGTTTTACAGCTGTTACCCGGTGATGGTGCAACAGTAGGTAGCCAATTAACTGCTGATCCACGAGTTACTGGTGTGTGTTTCACCGGTTCAACAGAAACAGCTCGCTTGATCGCACGTAATTTGTTGGACAGGGATGCACCATTGGCTACCCTAATTGCTGAAACTGGTGGCCAAAATGTCATGCTGGTTGATAGCTCGGCACTGGCTGAACAAGTCGTTCAAGATGTTATTGCATCAGCCTTTATGAGTGCAGGTCAGCGCTGTTCGGCATTGCGGGTTTTGTATTTGCAAGAGGAGGTAGCGAATCGTATTATCCATATGCTTAAAGGTGCAATGGCTGAAATCGAGCTTGCCGATCCAGCTATGTTGACGACTGATATCGGCCCGGTCATTGATCAGGATGCATTACAAATTTTACAAGCACACTCAAGAAAAATGGAAACAGAAGGTAAATTTATTGCCAGAGTTGAATTGCCTGAAAGTCTTGAGGGTGGCACATTTTTCGCCCCAGTTGCATATGAAATATCAGGTATTGATGTCTTGGAGCGGGAAGTTTTTGGACCGGTACTGCACATCGTTCGTTATCGTGCGAAAGATATCGACAAAGTTATCGATGCAGTGAACAACACTGGTTATGGCTTGACTTTAGGAATCCATAGCCGGATTGACCGCAGTGTCGAGTATATTAGCAAGAGAATCAGGGTGGGCAACTGCTATGTTAACCGCAGCATGATTGGAGCTGTAGTAGGCGTGCAGCCTTTTGGTGGTGAAGGTCTTTCGGGAACTGGCCCCAAAGCAGGTGGTCCAAATTATCTCAACAGGTTTGTAACCGAACGAGTTATTTCAATTGACACGACAGCATCTGGTGGCAATGCCAGCCTATTATCTCAGGGTAATTGATCCGGAAAATCACCAGGATAGACCGTATGAAAGCAATTTATCAGGACTGGTTCCAACTCAAGCAAGCACCATTTGCGATCACTCCTGATCCCGCTTTTGTATATCTAAGCGGTGCCCACCAGGAAGCATTAGCGCACCTGTTGTATGGAGTAGGCCAGGGCGGTGGCGGTGGTTTTGTGCAACTCACAGGTGAGGTTGGCACAGGTAAAACTACCTTATGTCGTTGTTTGTTGGAACAGGTCGAGAAAACGACTCATATTGCTTTGATTCTGAATCCACTATTGAATCAGGAAGAGTTAATAGAAGCAATTTTGCATGAGTTACAGTTAGATGAACTCTCGGCAGCAAGCCATAAACAGCGACTCGATCAACTCAATGATTATTTGCTCAAAGCACATACTGGGGGTGAAAGGGTAGTCGTTATTATTGATGAAGCGCAAAACCTGCCCCCGGAAACACTGGAACAATTACGCTTACTGACGAATCTGGAAACCAATACCGATAAATTGTTACAAATTATTTTATTGGGCCAGCCAGAATTACGAGATTTATTGGGTCGTAACGATTTGCGCCAGTTAGCTCAGCGAATTACAGCGCGTTTTCATCTGACCCCACTCAACTCTGAGGAAACGCTAGCTTATGTAAAACATCGCCTGGCTGTTGCCGGTAAACCAGGCGCGCATAACCCCTTCACAGAGGCGGCATTGAAAACCATATATCGGGCATCATCAGGTGTGCCGCGATTGATTAACACTATTGCCGACCGAGCACTGTTGGCTGCCTACGCCAGCGAACAGAGCATGATTGACACGAAGCTGATTAAAGCGGCTGCAGAAGAGGTGACAGGAGAGTCTCAAACCAGAATTCTTGGCCTGCCCGTCTGGGCTGGGTTATCGCTTGGATTGCTAGTATTTGTGTTTTTGAGTTGGTTGTTATTTAATTTTCCGGGCTCTAAATCGATTGAATTAGTACAAAATTCAAAACCGGATACAAGCACACAAGTAATAGCGCAAGCGGTGGATAATATTACCCAACCAGAGGAAAAGCCAGCTGTTGTATCAGCTCCTCCGGAGTTGCCAGCTGTTCTTTCTGAAACTGACAGATACAGCGCCAGCAAGCAAGCCTGGAGTGGGATGGCGCAGATTTGGGGGATTGAAGGTCAGGGTAGTTTATTGACCGAAAGTTGCAACAAGCGCAGCAACAACGGTTTTGCCTGTCTGCAGCTGCAGGGTAACTTGCGCAGAATTCGTGATCTGAATTTACCGGTGATCATTGAGCTGGGTAGTGGTGAGAGTCCTGATTATTTGCTGCTCACTGAACTGGGAAACAGCTCAGCTGATGTTTATCCATTAGGCCTGGTTTCATTACCGGCATTGGAGCAGGACTGGCGCGGTCGATACTATGTTATCTGGCCGCAGGACCCTGATTGGCCACAAACGATCCGGGCAGATCAAGCAGAGGGAGAAATTGGGCAGCGCTTAAAACGGCTCGCACAACAGCTCGTGCCCGCCTGGCAGGGTGAAGTATCAGCATTGGCTGATCCTCAGTTTGGTAGCTGGTTACGGACTTTCCAGCGCAGCTGGGGACTTGACGATGACGGAATCATCGGGCCTGAGACTTTGCTCTATTTAATCGCACCGTCGCTGAATACTCAGCTTTCAGTAGATGAACAGAAAAAAGATTTACTGGAAACAGGAGAATAATCATGTCTTTTATTCTTGATGCATTAAAAAAATCTGAAGCGGAGAGACAACTGGGTGAAATACCATCATTGGCGACAGCTGGTGAAATACCCTATTCGCAAAAACAGAAAAAATCATGGTTATTACCATTGTTTTTATTTCTGCTAGCTGCTTTGGTTATTGCCTGGTTCTGGCGTGAGTATGTCTATCAGGAAGCGGTTGAGAAAGTCGCGGCTACTCAGTCAGAAGTCATTATTCAGCCAGCTGTGCCGAAGTTGCAAGAGTATCATCCAGCAAGTGATTTACCTCGTGTTGAAATTAAACAAACCCCGCTGGCTAACTATACGCCTCCAGTAACTGCAGAGGTATTTACTGATGGTGTTGATCTGCCTGACACTGGCAAAGTGTTAGCGGTTGATGGCATAGCTACTAGTAATCCATCCGAGCCTGCTGCAGAGCGAACTGAAGCTACTGCAACAGATTCTCAAGCTGATCAAGTAATAGGCAAAGCAAATGAGCAACAACGGATTGAGCGCTTGAAACAACAACGCGCAGCAGAAAGGGCAGAGGATGAAGCCTTAGTTGCAGCAGTGGAACAACGGATTAGTAGAGAGGCCCAGCTTAAAACTTCAGATAATACGCCTGTTGCCGAACCCGCTAAATCCAATACCGTCCGTGTGAATGAACTGCCAAACTCTGTACGTAAGCAAATTCCTGAAATAAGCATTTCGATGCAAGTATATTCTGCTGATCCAGATTCTCGATTTGCGATAATTAATGGCAAGCGGTATGTGGAATCAGATCGGATTGCCCAAAACCTCATCCTTGCGGAAATTTTACGCCAGGGGGTTATCCTTCAATATCGTCAATACCGCATTTTAATCGACTAGCAATGTCTGTATTGATTCAAACAAGCAGCCGTAAAGCGAAGCCTGACATCCCCTGGGCAACTATGGGAATTATAGTTAGCTGCGGTCTTATTTTGCTGTTCTATACGCTAGGTAATCATGCAGAACAAATGCTTTGGCTCAAGCGCTGGAGCATGCATCCCGGACTTTCAGCTTCCCCAGATTGGTTAGATCAGGCTCAGGACGCTCTTACAGCCGTTTTTTTCCACATCCAATGGATACACCTGGTTGGTAATATGGCCTTTTTGATGGTCTTTGGTGGGCCTGTTGAAAAGCAATTAGGACATGTTCTCTATGGCTTTGTATTTCTTCTCAGCGGGGTTCTGGTTAATCTGTTATTGCTTTATCAGCACACCGCAACGGGGATTGATCAATTTCTTCCTGTGATTGGGGCCAGTGGCAGTGTATCTGCAATTATTGGATGTTATTTAGGCTTGTTTCCAAGCGGCAAAATCGGTGTTTATCTCCCTTTGGGTCTGTTC
>CAXMRK010000243.1:0-6140 GCA_964195815.1 uncultured Acidimicrobiia bacterium
ATAAGTGTTATGAGCCCAATACTTTATTGCTGGATAATGCCCTCGCGACCATGGGTGCTGGTCTGCCTTCGGCGATGGCGGCCAAGCAGTTGTATCCTGATAAAAAAGTTATTTCAGTAAACGGTGATGGTGGTTTTATGATGAACTCCCAGGAGCTTGAAACAGCCATACGTATGAAACTTGATTTGGTCGTTATCATTCTGAATGACAATGCTTATGGAATGATAAAATGGAAGCAGGAAGCAATGGGCTTTGATAATTTTGGCCTCGATTATAACAACCCTGATTTCGTTAAATATGCGGAAAGTTTTGGTGCCATCGGGCATCGGCCGGATAGCGTATCTGATTTTAGGGAAATCCTTAAAGAATCTCTCAATACCAGTGGTGTGCATGTGATTGAGTTACCAGTGGACTATTCCCTGAACCACTCAATCTTAAATGTACTGATCAAAGAGTCCAGCTGTATTTTGTAGGAGCAGAGTATGAAAACAATATCAATAAACCGACCTTATGATGGCTCATTGATCAAAGAAATTCCGCTGCAAAATGCGGATGCGGTGGAGCAGGCACTGCAATTGGCTTATGCGGCTTTCCAGGATCGCTCACAATGGTTGCCTGCGCATCAACGGCTCAGTATTCTCGAAAAAGTGGTCGAGATTATGAGTGGAAAAATTGAAGAATTGACCCATGTTGCCGCCGAAGAAGGTGGCAAGCCTTATGCAGATTCGAAAGTTGAAGTATTAAGAGCAATCAATGGGGTTAAGCTGAGTATAGAGCACCTAAGCCAGATGAAAGGTGAGCAAGTTCCGATGGGTCAAACCGAGGCATCTGTTAATCGACTGGCTTTCACAATGCGTGAACCTATTGGTGTGGTTTCATCCATTAGTGCTTTTAATCATCCTCTGAATCTGATTATCCATCAAACCATTCCAGCAATTGCCGTGGGTTCGCCAGTCATTATTAAGCCGGCAACCACCACGCCTTTGTCCTGTTTAATGTTTATGGACATTCTTGCCGAGGCAGGTCTTCCTAAAGCCTGGTGCCAGTGTCTGGTGTGTGACAATGAGGATGCAGAAAAACTGGTCACTGATGAACGTGTGAACTACTTATCTTTTATTGGTTCGGCTGGTGTGGGCTGGTTGTTACGCTCAAAATTATCGCCGGGCACACGTTGCGCATTGGAACATGGTGGTGCAGCTCCGGTCATTGTGGAGGCCGATGCAGAAATAGATTCTATGCTCGATAGCCTGCTTAAAGGCGGGTTTTATCATGCGGGTCAGGTCTGCGTATCAGTGCAAAGAGTCTTTGTTCACGAAAGTATCTGTGATCAGGTTGCAGAACAGTTAGCTGCAAAAGCCAGGCAATTAATTGTGGGTGACCCCCTGAACAAGAAGACAGAAGTCGGCCCATTAATATTGCCGCGTGAAGTTGATCGGGTTGAGCAATGGGTTGAGCAGGCCAAAGAGCTTGGGGCAACAGTGCTTTGTGGCGGCAAACGTATTTCCGATAGCTGTTATCAACCAACGGTATTATTAAATCCATCAGAAGATGCCAAGGTTTCACAATTCGAGATTTTTGGCCCGGTTGTTTGTGTCTATTCCTATACCGATAGACTTGAGGCAATCGAACAAGCCAATTCGTTGCCTTACGCTTTCCAGGCATCTGTGTTTACGAAAGATATTGATACTGCGCTGGATACAATTAATCGCTTAAATGCTACTGCTGTTATGGTCAATGACCATACCGCCTTCCGTGTAGACTGGATGCCGTTTGGCGGCCGGGATGCATCCGGTATCGGCATGGGTGGTATCCAGTATTCCATGCATGAAATGACCCGTGAAAAGATGTTTGTTATTAACAGTCCAGTCTTAAATTAGGCTACTTACATCAAGTTTAGAATCATAAACTGAAGCGATCAGATGTGCGGAAATGCATGTATTAAGTAACACGGATTTATTTGGATCCTTGGGTAGGACCAATTTTTATCTGGCCGGAGCTGTCTTGCTGTGAGATTAACCGATAGTTAACGGGATAGTAGTGTGCGCAGCGCATCTTCCAGTCTGGAATATTTAAAGGCGTAGCCATGCCTGAGTATTTTTGCGGGTAGTACCCGCTGGCCTGAAAGCAGTAGCTCCTCTGCCATTTCACCCAGCAACAGCTTGATAATGAAAGCTGGCATAGGCACTACAGCAGGACGTTTCAATACCTTTCCAAGCGTGCCTGAAAACACATTATTAGTGACCGGTTCCGGTGCTGTTGCATTGACAGGCCCACAGATGCTCTGGTCTTTGATGAGGTGAGATATGATGCCAATTAAATCTGCAATGTGGATCCATGACATCCATTGATCACCAGAACCAATCGGTCCGCCCAAACCTAACTTAAAAGGGGGTAACATTTTTGCTAAAGCCCCGCCGTTTTTCGCTAGCACAATGCCAGTGCGTAGATAACAGCAGCGAATACCCAGTGCTTCAGCCGCTGCAGCCTCACGCTCCCAGTCTATGCATAAACGCTGGGAAAAATATTCGCTACTACCCGCAATGAATGATTCTTCAACAGCTTCATCTTGTTGGGGGCCATAGTAGCCAATTGCAGATCCGCTAATGAATAACTCGGGCTTGTCATCTGCAGTATTTAAATAAGTGATCAAATCTTGAGTGGTTTGAAGTCTACTGTCGCGTATCTGTTGTTTGCTGGCAGGAGTCCATCTTTTGTCTGCTATTCCCTGACCTGCAAGGTTGATCACAATATCGAAGGTCTCACTGGCCGCCAGCTTAGCAAGCTGGTCGATGCTGTTTACTTTTTGCTCAAACTGTATTTGGGCAGCCGTGGGGTGACGACTGAGAATAGTGATGGCATTGCCCGCCTCTAGCAAAACGGGTATTAACTGTGAGCCGATTAAACCGGTACCACCTGTGATTAGGATTTTTTTATTTTGCATATACAGTCGCTAGGTAGAAAACATCGAATAGTTTACTGCTTATAGCTTGAGAAGAACGTTTCAATCGATTGCATTGCCTGAGTCAATTCGTCTATATGCGGCAGAAATACAATTCTGAAATGATCTGTATTTGGCCAGTTAAAGGCGGATCCATGAACAATAAGAATTTGCTCCTGTTTCAGCAGATCAAGAACCATTTTTTCATCGTCCTTGATATTGAAACGCTGCTGGTCAACTTTAGGGAATAAATACATCGCGCCATCTGGCTTGACGCAGCTGATACCGGGTATTGAGGTCAGTAAATCATGAGCCAGGTTGCGCTGTTCGTATAAGCGCCCACCCGGAACGATTAATTCATTGATGCTTTGATACCCGCCTAATGCTGTCTGGATTGCATGTTGGCCGGGGACATTTGAGCATAAGCGCATGGATGCGAGTAACTCGATGCCTTCAATATAGTCTGTCGCACGCTTTTTAGCCCCACTAATGACCATCCAGCCGGCACGGAAACCCGCTACTCGATAGGATTTTGAGAGGCCATTAAAAGTGATGAAAAGAATGTCGTCTGCAAGTGCTGCGGTTGAATGATGGACGGCATCATCGTAAAGAATCTTGTCGTATATCTCATCAGAAAAAATGATCAGATCATGAGCTCGTGCCAGTTCAATGACACTTTCCAGTATTTCCTTTGGATAAACAGCTCCGGTGGGATTGTTGGGGTTGATCAGTACAATGCCACGGGTTTTATCGGTGATTTTTGACTTAATATCTTCGATATCCGGATACCAGCCTGAGCTTTCATCGCAGAGGTAATGTACCGGTTTGCCACCTGACAGACTGACAGCAGCTGTCCACAATGGATAATCGGGTGCAGGGATGAGAATTTCTTCAGCATCATCTAGCAATGCCTGCATCGACATAACAATCAGTTCACTGACACCATTGCCAAGATAAATATCATCAATTTCTACATCGGCTATCTCTTTTTGCTGGCAATAGTGCATGACCGCCTTGCGCGCAGAAAATAGGCCCCTGGAATCGCTATAGCCTTGAGAAATCGGGACATTGTGGATCATGTCACGGACAATTTCTTCTGGTGCATCAAAACCAAATGGGGCTGGATTACCGAGATTAAGCTTCAGAATCTTGTAGCCGTCTTCTTCTAAACGGCGGGCTTCCCGATGGACAGGGCCACGGATGTCATAACACACGGTATCGAGTTTTTTAGACTTTTTTATTCTACGCATTGTCTTGTTTTCTGATGAATTATTTCTAGTTTCCAGTATATAGCGCATAAGCAAGTAACGGCTAGTGTGTTAGCTGGGTTTTTCTCTTTTTTTATTGGTGGCTGTGGCCTGTTTTTTTTAGCTAAATGCCGTTCAGCAACATAAGAGTGATGAAATAAAACTTTTCTCTAGAGTAAATTCCGTAGAATGGGGGGATGCAGCAAGATAATCATGATTTGACACCTTATTATCGACTGGATCCCGATACCATAATTCATGCTGTGGAATCTATCGGGCTGGTTTGCGATGGTCACCAACAAGCTCTGAACAGTTATGAAAATCGGGTGTATCAGGTCGGTATTGAAGATGCTGAGCCATTGATTGTTAAATTTTACCGGCCTGCGCGCTGGACCGATGAGCAAATCCTGGAAGAGCATAGCTTTGCACTAGAAATAGCTGAAGCTGAAATCCCGCTTATTCCACCAGTGGTATTGAATGGGAAAACCCTGCATGAATTTGATGGCTTTCGCTTTGCCTTTTTCAAAAGAAGGGGTGGCCATGCACCGGAGTTAGACCAAAAAGAGACGCGTGTTTGGTTAGGCAGGTTGTTGGGTCGGGTTCATGCAATTGGTGCAGCCAGTAAATTTACTACTCGACCAGAACTGACAATTGAAAGTTTTGGACTGAATGCCATTAATGAACTGAATGAAGGACAGTGGTTACCGGCCCATTTAGAGACGGCTTTTTCCAGTTTGGCCGCAGATTTAATAATCTCGATTGAAGCCTGTTTTGAACGCTGTGGTGATATCAACCCCATTCGGCTTCATGGTGATTGTCATCCGGGTAATATTCTTTGGCGTGAAGGACCATTTTTTGTGGATTTGGATGACTGCCGTAGTGGCCCTGCTGTCCAGGACTTGTGGATGCTGTTGTCAGGTGAGTCCTATGAGATGGCAGCACAAATGAAAGATGTGCTCGATGGCTATCGGCAGTTTCATAGTTTTAATCTACAGGAGCTGCATCTGATTGAAGCACTGCGAACATTACGTATGTTGCATCATGCTGCGTGGTTGGCAAAGCGCTGGCAGGATCCTGCATTTCCTATTGCCTTTCCCTGGTTTGGGGAAGCGCGTTATTGGGAAGACCTGATTTTAAGTTTGCGCGAACAACTAGGGCGTATGCAGGAGCCCGCGATAGAGCTTCCTGCTGACTTTTAGAACTATTCGCAGCTCAATTCAAATCGGGCTTTGATTTTTAACAGTGAAGTTGCACCGGTTAAAGCGGGTGATTCAACCACCCCAATTTCGATATCTTTATCAATAATTAGCGGTCCCTTATTTTGCCCGGGGCACTGCACTGTCAGGTCGAGGCTTTTTTCACCGACATCATTTTTAAAAGTATCCACTTCGGTGGCTTCAGCGGTAATTTTTATGAGTACAGGTTTAGTGGGATCACCAGATGGAATCCTGATGGTTTCAGCAGGGCCGGGTGGTTTCTGGACCACACCGTCAGGTATAGAATGCTTAGGAACTGAAATCAGAGCTTCACCTTTTAAACCCTCGTTATAGACTTTGGCTTCAACCCAGTATTTCCAGTCATCACCGATCGGGCCAGTATGACTTTCTTCAACGATTGAAAATGTGATTATCCCTTGCATGGTTGCTTCCTTATCTATCAATAATTGGTATCTGCGTTGTTGTTATTTAGAGCCGCTTAGTACTGCTTCAGCTTGCTTGCTAACAATAACATAATTTTTATATGCAGCTTTATTTCAGCGATACAAAAAAGAGTGATAAATGGCTTAAATGATGGAAGAAATATATCTCAAGCAAGGCTTGCTTACTAATTGGTTTAGTGAGATTCAGGAGATACGATTATGGGATTACATAGAAGCGAGAATGGTGGCTCGAGGTTCCATTCCTTTTATGGTGTCGGAAAACTAAGAATATTAAATAATCGTGGTCTGTCCCCTA
>CAXMRK010000244.1:0-4901 GCA_964195815.1 uncultured Acidimicrobiia bacterium
CCAGTTGGTTGTCGATGATATAAAAGCAGCTGGTGGCGAAGCCCTGGCAATTAGCTGTAATATTGGTGATGAAGATCAGTTGCAGTCTCTGGTCGAAAAAACGATCACTCATTGGGGCAAGATTGATGGATTGGTCTGCAATGCGGCATCAAACCCTACTTATGGGCCGTCTAAAGTGGTCGATTACAAAGCCTTCGAACTGATAATGCGCAACAATGTCTACAGCGCAATGAAATTGACGGTATTAAGCTCCAAACATATGCAAGCGGGTAGTTCAGTGGTTATTATTAGCAGTATTGCAGGGCTTATGGGCAGTCGCATGATCGGTGCCTATGGCGTTTCAAAAGCGGCTGAAATGCAGCTGGTAAGAAACCTGGCACTGGATTATGGCAAGCAGGGTATCCGCATTAATGGTGTCGCTCCTGGTTTGGTAGAGACAGATTTTTCCAGCGCATTAATGAATAATCCGAGCTTGATGAATAAAGTTAAGAACGACTCAGCTCTGGGACGGGTTGGTCAACCGAATGATATTGCCGGACCGATTTGTTTTCTGTTGAGCGATTGTGCGGCTTTTATCACCGGGCAAACTATTATTGCTGATGGTGGTATGGTCATTGCAGACCCTTTATGATGCTGCTATGAAAACTTATCGCTTATCACTATGGTGTTTAACACTGACAGCATTGTTGTCAGCAAACCTTAGTGCGCAGGTTTATAAGTACACCGATAACAATGGCGTGGTGAATTACACCAATGTAAAACCACCGGGGCGTAAAGTAAAAACACTCAATTTCCCCTGTTATGTTGCAGACATGAAATGCCGTCAGATTAGTTGGGAAAAGGTCAAGCTCAATACCAGTTTATACGCTGGGATAATCGACAAGGCTGCCTCAGAAAGCGCTGTTGAGCCGGCCTTGATTCGGGCAATAATCCATGCGGAGTCTGCATTTGATCCAAAAGCCGAATCTCCAAAAGGTGCACAGGGGCTAATGCAGTTAATTCCTGCAAATCAGAAACGTCTGGGAATTGATAATCCATTTTTGCCAGAGCAAAATATTCCGGCGGGAGCAACCCATCTCGCTGAGCTCAAACAACAGTTTGACGATTTTGATATGGTAGTAGCTGCCTATAATGCTGGAGCTGGAGCAGTTAATAAATATGAAGGTGTGCCGCCTTATGAAGAAACTCAGGAATATTTACGTCGGGTGAAAATTCTTTACAGGCGTTATCAGCAAGCACTTTAAGCCTGTCTTAATGAGCCACTAAAAAATTATTCTAGCGTTAGTAATAGCTTCCAGGTCATTGAGTGCAGCAATGACTTCATCACAAGCTTTGACTTTCCATTCCTGATTCAGATGCAACCGAACCCTGGCACGTTGGTTGTGATAATCGATAATCACTTCTGTTTTGCCACCCTGATAAGGGGCAAAGGTATTTTGTAATTGATAAACCAGATTATTGGTCGGGCCTTTAATGCTAATGGACACGGCTTTGGCATAGTGGCTACGCGCTTCTGAGAGTGTCATCACCCGATTAGCAACCATCCGGTATCCACCGCTGAACTTATCGGCTTTAACAGGGCCTTCGACTACGACTATTTCATCTTTGATAAAGTGATCGGCATACAATGCCCAGCTTTCATCATACAGAGCAACTTCAATTTTCCCGCTGCCATCATCCAGTCCAACAAAGGCTTGCTTGCCGCGTTTTCTTACTCCGAGTACGAGTCCTGACAAGACCATATCAATACCAGGTTTACGGCGTTCTTGTTTAGGGTCTTCTCCGACTTCAGGGATTTTGCTGGGCAGGCCATAAAGCTGGCAACTAATGAAACAATTCAAGTCTTCACGCCAGCGATTCATAGGATGCCCGGATAAATAAAGACCCAGGGTTTCACGTTCACCGCGTAGACGCTGGTCTTCCGGCCATTCCGGAATATCTTCTAAGCTGTTATCAGCTTCTGCAGTCAGGCTGTCTACTGCCATAGCTCCCAGAGTATTACCGAACATATCAACCTGACCGGCTTCAGTATCACGCTGTTTTTGCTCCGCAGCCTGCAGGGCATCGGGCATAAGTACTCTTAAACGGGCACGGTTTTGATCAGGGTCCAGACTGTCTAGTGCACCTGATCGAATCAGAATATCCATGCTACGTTTATTGACTTTATGTATATCCAGGCGCTGGCAAAATTCCTGCAGGTTTTGATAGCTGCCATTTTCGTCACGCTCATTTACGATGGTCTCTACGACTGCATGTCCAACACCTTTAATTGCACCGAGACCATAGCGGATGGTGTCTGCATCGATAGCCTGAAATTGCCACTTGGAGTGATTGACATCAGGTGCTTCGATCTTCAATTTACTGCGTTTACAGTCTTCAACAAGATTCACAACCTTGTCGGTATTATCCATATCAGCTGATAAAGTCGCAGCTAGAAATTCTGCTGGATAATGTGCTTTTAGCCAGGCCGTCTGGTAAGCAATTAAGGCATAGGCAGCAGAATGTGATTTGTTGAAACCGTAACCAGCAAAAGTTTCCATCTGGTCAAAAATAAAATTAGCTTTGCTTTCTTCAAGCTCGCGTTTAGATGAGCCTTCAACAAATACTAAGCGTTGCTTGGCCATTTCTTCTGGTTTTTTCTTACCCATTGCCCGGCGCAGAATATCTGCGGCACCGAGTGAATAACTGGCTAGTTCCTGGGCAATTTGCATCACCTGTTCCTGGTACAAGATGACCCCGTGTGTTGGTGCCAGGATCGGTTCCAGACGGGGATCCGGGAATGTGGTCGCCGCACGGCCATGTTTACGTTCGACATAGTGGTCAACCATGCCTGACTCAAGTGGGCCAGGACGGAACAGCGCTACCAGCGCAATAATGTCTTCGAAACAATCAGGTTGCAGGCGCCGAATGAGGTCTTTCATGCCTGCCGATTCCAGTTGGAATACCGCTGTAGTATCATGGGCTTGCAACAGTTTGAAGGTTTTTTCATCATCTAATGGCAGATTTTCAATGATGATGGCTTGCTGATTTTCAAGCTGTAACTTCTGATTAATTGATTTAACTGCCCAATCAATAATAGTTAGTGTGCGTAAGCCTAAAAAGTCGAATTTCACCAGCCCAATGGTTTCAACATCATCTTTATCAAACTGGGTAACGATGCTTTCACCATCGGTTTCACAATACAGTGGGGTGAAATTGCTTAATGCAGAAGGTGCAATGACCACACCACCTGCATGTTTACCAGCGTTACGGGTTAAGCCTTCCAGTGAAATAGCCAGATCTAGAATATTGCGAGTGTCTTCTTCTTGTTCATAACGCAAACGCAGTTGTGGCTCTTCTTTCATCGCCTCTGCAAGTTTGATCCCAACTGTCATCGGCACCAATTTGGCAATTGAGTCGACGAAGCCGTAGCCATGTCCCAATACCCGGCCACAATCGCGGATAACCGCCTTAGCAGCCATGGTTCCGAAAGTGATGATTTGTGACACTTGGTCGCGGCCGTAGGTTTCTGCCACGTAATCGATTACTCGATCACGTTGATCCATACAGAAATCGATATCAAAATCCGGCATGGACAAGCGTTCAGGGTTTAGAAAGCGTTCAAACAGTAAATCGTATTTGAGCGGGTCAAGGTCGGTTATCAGCAGAGCCCAGGCGACCACAGAACCCGCACCAGAACCACGCCCCGGACCCACTGGTATCAGTTTTTTCTTGGCCCAGCGAATAAAGTCCGCAACAATAAGAAAGTATCCCGGAAAGCCCATTTCATTGATAACTGCCAGCTCGGTTTGCAGTCGTTCTGTGTAATCGGTTTCGCTTAAGCCTGCAGCTAAACCATGCCGTTTTAGACGATCAGCCAAACCGGCAACGGCTAACTCAGCGATATAATCCGCTTCTGTTTCACCTTCTGGGACGGGAAAGGCTGGCAATACATAATTACCAAACTCCATTTTAAGGTTGCAACGGCGCGCAATTTCGACAGAGTTTTCCAGTGCCTCGGGAATATCTTTAAATAGCAAAAGCATTGCGTCTGCGCTTTTAAGATACTGTTCCTCGGTATAAGGGCTTGTTCTGCGCGGATCACCAAGCAATTCACCTTCATGGATGCAAACCCGAGCTTCATGCGCTCGGTATTCAGAAGATTTTAAAAAACGAACATTATTAGTAGCTACAACTGGGCAAGCAAGACTATTGGCCAACGCAATCGCAGGTTGGTTGTAGCGCTCATCATTACGATTACCAATCCGCTGGATTTCGACATAAAACCGTTGTGGAAACAGCTCCATCCAGCTTTTCAATAGTGCTTCTGCACGGTCTGGGTGACCATTGAGTAGGGCGTGTCCAATATCACCGCCGCGGCCAGCAGAGAGGGCTATCAATCCTTCAGTTTGACCTTCGAGCCAATAGCGTTTAATAGTTGCCTGGTGGTGATCCTGACCTTCTTGCCAGGCACGAGAAATCAATCGGCAGAGGTTTAAATAACCCGATCTGTCCTGACACAATAATATAATCTGGTCAGTATTTGCCGGGTCCTCTGGATTAGCAATTAGCAGATCAGCACCGATAATTGGCTTAACCCCAGCTTTTTCTGCTGCGCGGTAAAATTTGACCAGTGCAAATAAATTATTCTGATCGGTCATCGCCACGGCGGGCATTCCCAATTCAGCTGCTTTCGCAACCAATTCTGCAGGCCTTACCATCCCATCAACGATGGAAAACTCACTGTGTAGATGCAGATGGATGAAAGCGTTAGTCACAATTGTTTATCTGAATAATTTTAAGTTCGTGGGTAGGCAATTATTACAGGAAATCAGGGCTGAATGTTGATGGATTTTATTTTATTTAATTTGTTAATCCTGAAAGCTGCAAAACTTGAGGATCTAGCTTGAGTGGGTTATCAT
>CAXMRK010000245.1:0-8663 GCA_964195815.1 uncultured Acidimicrobiia bacterium
AACGGCCAATAAATAATATTAGAAAGAAAAACTATGAAGCACCTTATTCAATCTGGCAGATCCATCCTTTTAATTTTTACTCTCCTGTTGAGCGTTCAGCTTTTCGCGCTTGAAAAACCAGGCAAATCTGCAATTTCTAGCGCGCATTATCTGGCGACTGAGGCTGGTTTTGAAGTACTCGAAATGGGTGGGAATGCCTTCGATGCTGCAGTCGCCGTAAGTGCAGCGCTTGCTGTTGTTGAGCCTTCCAGTTCCGGTATAGGTGGTGGTGCATTTTGGTTGCTGCATCGTAGTGATGATCAAAAAAATGTCATGATTGATGGTCGTGAGCAGGCGCCGGCTTCTGCGCATCGGGATATGTATCTGGATGATAAGGGCGAAGTTATTCGGGATCTTTCTTTACATGGGCCATTGGCAGCGGGTATTCCCGGTCATGTTGCTGGAATGGTGCATATGGCAAAAAATTACGGGCGCTTGCCACTGAAGGATTCACTGGCACCAGCAATCCGGCTGGCGAGTGAGGGTTTCGCTGTCGATGAAAAATACATTCGTCTGTTGAAGCCCGTGCAAAAACATATGTTGCGTTGGCCTGCTGGTAGGGCTGTATTTTTACACGATGACCAGGTGCCTGAACTCGGTAGTAAAATTATACAGCCGGATGTTGCTCGGGTTCTGGAGCAAGTTGCTGCAACCGGGGTAAAAGATTTTTACACGGGTGATACCGCACGCAAGCTGGTTGATGGTGTCAATAAGGCCGGTGGACACTGGGTCATGGAAGATTTGTCCAGCTACAAAGTTGTCGAACGTGAACCGGTTCGCTTTAAATATAACGACTATGAGCTTATTACCGCATCTCCACCATCCTCAGGTGGAGTCGCTATCGCAGAAATGTTAAATATCCTCGAGCCTTACAATATTGCCACGCGCTCACCTGCACAAAGAGTTCATCTGGTGGTTGAGGCTATGCGCCGCGCTTATCGTGATCGTAGTTTATATATGGGTGACCCGGATTTTGTCGATGTCCCGGTCGCTATGTTGATCGATCCACTATATGCAGCTGGTATGCGCACAACAATCAGGACCGATAAAGCTAGCTCCAGTGCCGACCTTGCTGGTATTGCTGATGAAGCTGGCGGTACACATACTACGCATTTTTCAATTATCGATGCAGATGCAAATATGGTAGCCGCAACCCTGACTGTAAATACGCTTTATGGTTCTAATTTCGTGGCTCCAGGCACAGGCTTTTTACTGAACAATCAAATGGATGATTTTTCTGCCAAACCAGGAATACCTAATGCTTATGGTTTAATTGGTTTTGACGCCAATGCAATTGCTCCGGGTAAACGACCATTGTCGAGTATGAGTCCAACTTTTGTGATTGGCGAGGATCGGGTGGCAGTTCTGGGTACTCCCGGTGGTAGCAGAATTATTACTATGGTGCTATTGGGTATACTCGATTTCTTCGATGGCAATGATCCGCAATCCTGGGTTTCTTTGCCTCGCTATCATCACCAATACCTTCCAGACCGAATTTTTGCCGAACCTGACACCTTTAGCCCTGAACAGCTGAGTCAGTTACGAGCTTTGGGTCATGAAGTACAGGTTAGGGACCGGCAATGGGGTAATATGAATGCAGTCATGTGGGATCGCCAGAGCGGCGAATTGAAAGCAGCCAGTGATCCGCGCACTCCTTCGGGTAAAGCTATTGTTAAGTAAATCGAATTGATAAAGGTTCACGAATGAAGATCTGGTCTATTGAGGGGAATACGCAGAAATTGGATGGGGGAGCCATGTTTGGTAATGCTCCTAAAGCGGTCTGGGAGCGATGGATCAAGCCGGATGATCGCAATCGTATAGATATCCCCACTCGTACCCTGTTGGTTGAAAACCTCAATGCTAAAACAGTGCTTTTTGAAACCGGCATCGGGGCATTTTTTGATCCAGTAATGCGCGATCGATTCGGTGTGGAAAATCCGCAGCATTTGTTATTGAAGAATTTGCAGACGGCCGGTTTTACCCATGAGGACATTGATGTTGTTGTTCTCAGTCATCTGCACTTTGATCATGCAGGCGGTTTATTGTCCGCATGGCAAGATGATAGCGATCACCACTTACTTTTCCCTAATGCCCGTTATCTGGTTGGCCAAACCCATTGGCAGCGTGCCAATAATCCGCATTCGCGAGACCGCGCTTCATTTATCCCTGAGTTAAACCAGTTGCTGAAAGACAGTGGTCGTTTAGAGTTAGTCGATGATGATCACCATCCGCTGCTGGGAGAGGATGTTAGGTTTAGCTTCAGTGATGGCCATACACCGGGCCTTATGTTGTCAGAAATAGGCTCAAAAGAGGGTGGTGGTATCGTCTTTTGTGCAGACCTGATACCGGGATGTGCCTGGGTGCATACTTCAATCAGTATGGGATATGATCGTTTTCCTGAATTATTGTTGGATGAAAAAAAGGCCTTTCTTGAGGATAAGCTGGAACGTCATGTCAGGCTGTTTTTTACCCATGACCTTAACTGTGCCATGGCTACCGTAGTTAAAGACCAACGTGGTCGTTTTATAACGAGTGAGGAGACAGCTAAATTAGCTGGCATTGAACTGTGAAATTAAAAATAAAAAAACTGTCGCTTTTATTACTGCTCCCATTACTCTTGGCTAGTTTTCAGTTAAGCGCGGCTCCAGCATGGGAAACTATTGATGAAGTCATTGCTAATAATAATGAGCAAATAGTCGAATGGCGGCGCTGGTTCCACCAGCATCCTGAGCTATCTAATCGTGAATTCAATACGGCTGAATATCTCGCTCGCGAATTGACCAATATGGGGCTGGATGTTGAGACAGGTATCGCCAAAACCGGTGTGGTGGCTTTATTGAAAGGTGGACATCCTGGAAAAACAGTCGCTTTGAGGGCAGATATGGACGGTTTGCCAGTGCGCGAGGAAACCGGTCTTGATTTTGCCTCTACCGTTGAAGCAGAGTTTGGTGGCAACAAGGTTGGCGTCATGCATGCCTGTGGGCATGATGCACATATGGCAATGTTGTTGGGTGTTGCGAAAACACTCTCCGCTATGCGTGAGAAGATTTCCGGCAATGTGCTGTTTATTTTTCAACCGGCTGAAGAAGGTGCGCCCAAGGGTGAAGAGGGTGGCGCAGAACTGATGTTGAAAGAAGGTTTGTTTGAGCGACATAAACCGGATGCAGTTTTTGGTCTGCATATTGGTTTGGGCACTCCTGCCAAAACCATTGCCCTGCGCAGCGGCCCAATGATGGCAGCTGTTGATATCATGACAATAAATGTAAACGGGCGCCAAACCCATGGAGCTCGCCCCTGGGCTGGTGTGGATCCCATTGTTACCAGTGCACAAATAATTAATGGTTTGCAGACCATAGTCAGTCGTCAACTAAATATTACTAAAGTCCCAGCAATTGTCACAATAGGTAAAATCAGCGGAGGGATACGGCATAATATTATTCCTGATAATGTCGAGTTATGGGGCACAATCCGGACTTTTGATCCAGACATGCGTACCCAGGTTCACGAGAAGATTAAGCTAATATCAGAAAATATTGCAGCCTCTGCAGGTGCAACCGCTACTGTTGAAATAGACACCGGTTACCCGGTAACTGCTAATGATGGCGCATTGTATGATCTTATGCTGCCGACTTTGGTCAAAGTTTCAGGTGAACGTGAGGTGATAACCCCGCAATTGAAAACCATCGCTGAGGATTTTTCTTTCTTCGCAAATGAGGTTCCCGGACTGTATTTTTATCTGGGTTCAGTGCCTGATGGACAGGATCCCTCAACTGCCCCTTCAAACCATTCACCGTTATTTGATGTGGATGAATCTGTTCTGGATATTGGCACCAGAGCACTAAGCCATTTGGCAATAGATTATTTGCAGGCGCAATAGCTACTGTTGAGAGTTGCGAATAAACATTATTAAAAAAGGGCAGGTCGCTAAAACCTGCCCTTTTTTTACAGTAAAAACTATGTTTTAGCTAATTGTTCAGCCGTTTTTTTAGGTAGTCGACAATTTCTGCCATTGGGACCTGGATATTGTCGCTTTCATTGCGCGCTCGGTATTCAACTTCACCGGCATCAATCCCACGCTCACCAACCACAATTCTGTGCGGAATACCGATCAACTCCATATCATTGAACATGACCCCGGGGCGTACGGGGCGATCATCAAAGAGCACGTCAATGCCAGCGTCTTGTAACTCGGTATAAAGTGCTTCAGTGGCCTCGCGAACCCGCAATGATTTTTTCATATTCATTGGCAGCAGGGCAACTTGAAAAGGTGCCAATGGTAGCGGCCAGATAACACCACGGTCGTCGTGGTTTTGTTCGATAGCAGCGGCCACAATTCGAGTTATACCAATACCGTAACAGCCCATAGGCATGACATGTGCTTTACCATCTTCACCCAGAACTACAGCATTCATCGATTCAGAATATTTACTACCGAGCTGGAATATATGTCCAACCTCGATGCCGCGGAGCAGGGATAAGGTTCCCTTACCATCGGGGCTTGGATCACCGGCAACTACATGCCGAATATCTTCGATACGATCTGCTGCAACATCTCGACCCCAGTTGATGCCGCTGTTGTGAAAACCTTTTTCATTGGCACCGCCAATAAAATCAGCTAACACTGCGGCGCTGCGATCAATAATCATGGGTATTGGTAAACCGACAGGACCCAGTGAGCCTGTGCCACAACCGACGGCGGCTTTAATTTGATCTTCATCTGCCAGTTGCAGTGG
This sequence comes from uncultured Acidimicrobiia bacterium, assembly GCA_964195815.1. GTDB lineage: Bacteria > Pseudomonadota > Gammaproteobacteria > Xanthomonadales > SZUA-36 > SZUA-51. The sequence continues at coordinate 4,773 of CAXMRK010000245.1, forward strand.
TGTTTTAACACCCTCGAGTTTTTCAGCTTTTAGTTCATTCAGGCTATGATCGCCTCTGAGCACAAGTGCGATCAAACCTTCCTCGGCTTCAACCACAAGGGTTTTAACTGTGCGTTCAGCAGTAACTTCCAATGCCTTACAAACATCACCAATGGTATGACAGCCTGGCGTCGCATGTTTTTGGATGCTTTCACTGGCGATAGGTGCTGTATCGATGCCAGCTAAGGCTTCAGCCATTTCTGTATTAGCTGCATATCCGCTCTCATCCGAGTAAGCGATTAAATCTTCACCGGAATCCGCAAGTACATGGAATTCATGCGACTGACTACCACCAATGGCTCCGGAATCAGCATCTACTGCGCGGAATTTTAATTTTAGGCGGGTGAAGATAGCGGAATAGGCCGCATGCATGACCTCATAGGTTTGCTGCAGACTTTCATCATCGATATGAAAGGAATAAGCGTCTTTCATAATAAATTCGCGTGAGCGCATAACCCCGAACCGAGGTCTGATTTCGTCACGGAATTTTGTCTGGATTTGGTAAAAAGTAGCAGGCAGCTGTTTGTAGCTTTTTAATTCATGCCGCGCCCAGTCGGTAATAACTTCCTCATGAGTTGGCCCAAATGCGTATTCGCGGCCACTGCGGTCTTTCATTTTAAGTAACTGAGGTCCAAATTGATCCCAACGACCGGTCTCATGCCAGAGTTCTGCAGGCTGTACTGAGGGCATCAGCATCTCCAGTGCACCGGCTCGATTCATCTCTTCGCGCACTATATTTTCAACTTTACGCAATACGCGCAGGCCGAGTGGTGACCACACATAAATACCAGAGGTCAGTTTTCTGATCATGCCGCAGCGAAGCATTAACTGGTGAGAACTGATTTCAGCTTCTGCAGGTGTTTCCCTGGTAGTTGCCAGGTGAAATTGGGATACTTTCATAGTTACACAATATTATTATTGGACAGGATCGCTAATTTTAGCCTGACAGACAATCTCAGGCTAGCACCAGTGGTCGTTTGATTTAATTTAGTGATTTTATTTTTTGCAGAATTCTTTTTCTATGTCTTTGGCTTCCTGCAATTTTTTTAGTCTTTCATCATCATCCATGCGTCGCATTTGACCATCTGGATCTCTAATCAGAACCCCTGTAACGGGTTCAATCTGATTAATGCGTTCGCGCGCCATCGCACATAATTCCGCTTCCTTGGCCTTTCTTTCTTTTCTGGAAAGTCTTTTGATCGGTGTGGCTTCTGTTAGAGCATTCTGATTCTGTGTGTTGGCTTCCGGTTTTTGCGCTCCTGCAGTTATGGGTGATACGCTTCCGGTCAGACGGGTATCAGGGGTAATAACAGCAGCTTGAACATCAACAGGCGCTTTTTCTCCGTAGTGAATATTACCCTCTGCATCCACCCATTTATAAATGGTTCCAGCTGTAGCCTGACCCAGTAAAATCAGTATTAATACAGCAATGGTGATAAACAAACTCCATGTTTTATTAGTCATTCCATGTCTCCAGAAAGGTCGATATGGTTTCAGTATAGCCTGCACGGCTGATTGTATCTATTCAATGGCGGTTCGATATAGTTCTGGGGCATGTTAATATTAGTTCTAGCAATCTAGCTCACTGAATTCAATTACTGGCGGAATTTTAAATGCCCGAGTCCTCAAGCAATCACAAACCTTCGCGTGGGGTTTATCTACTCCCTAATTTAATGACGACTGCAGCATTGTTTGCTGGTTATTTTTCAATAGTAGCCGGTATTAATGGAGAATTTGAAAAAGCCGCTATTGCAATATTGGTAGCAGGAATATTCGACGGTCTCGATGGCCGAATTGCCCGTATGACCAATACCCAGACTGAGTTTGGCGTTCAGTATGACAGTCTTTCAGATCTGATTTCTTTTGGTCTTGCACCTTCGCTATTGGTCTACAACTGGTCATTGGCTGGTTTGCATGACATTTCGCCTTTTATGGGTAAATTAGGCTGGTTGGCAGCCTTTATCTTTACAGCTTGTGCAGCTTTGCGGCTGGCACGATTTAATACCCAGGTGGGCGTAGCTGACAAAGCCTATTTTCAAGGGCTGGCCAGTCCAGCTGCTGCAGGAACAATGGCCGCAATTATATGGTTTGGGGTCGATCAGGGTATTGCTGGAAATAGCGTAACCTGGCCTATGTTGGTGATAACCCCGATCCTTGGTTTGTTAATGTTTAGCCGGGTTAGATATTTTAGTTTTAAGAGCACGCCCGCTGGAGATAAAGTGCCAATATTGTGGGTATTCATCCTCATGCTGTTATTGGTGTTAGTCGCAATTGATCCACCAACTATGCTATTGATTATTGGTGTTTCTTATATCACTTCAGGGATTGTGATGACCCTGCTGGGGATGCAACGTCACCGTAAACGAAAAGCTACCAGTCCCCCGTCACCTTCAGAAAACGACAGTAATGACTGATAGCAAAGAAAAAGCTGCTCTGTTAGAGCAAATGGGGATTCCGCAGTGGCTTAGACGTAGCACTACAGAACATTCTGAAGCTTCAGCTTTAGTGGTTGACGAGATTGGGGATGCAATCTCCCAGCCGCAAGTGGCTAGCAGCACAGACACCACCAATGTTTTGCTCAGTGGTAATGCTGCTAGTGGTTGGTTATGGTTATTAGATAAACCTATAAGCGCTGATGTCCAGGGCTTATTGACAGATATTCAGCGTTCAGTAGGCTGTAAAGATGGTGGTTTGATGGCTTATCCTGATGCCGGGACTGACTCGTCTGCCAAGCCACTTGCGGCAAGCATAGAGTCTGAGCTTATTACCCGTCTGGTTATTTTTGGCAACTCCCAATTTCAGCTTGATATATCAGCAGAATTAACCCAGGCAGCCGTAGCTAGCGTTAAAACGTTGCCGCTGGAAGAGTTGCAAACTTCAGCAGCAGCAAAGCGTCAGTTATGGACTGAACTTAAAAACCTATTGCTCAGTTAGATAGAAAAAGTGGCATCCTCTCCTGAAAGCTTAAATTTATCTGAAATTCGTCAGATGCGTTCTGAGGATATGGCTCAGGTCTATGAGCTTGAACTGCGGGCATATCCATTTCCGTGGAGCGAGCAAATATTCAAAGATTGCCTGCAATCGGGTTTCCTTGCCTGGGTAATGCTGGATGAAAATGGGATCTGTGGCTATAGTCTGGTGAGTCTGGGCGCAGGAGAGTCTCATTTACTAAACCTCTGTGTTGATCCAGACCGTCAGCGCAAAGGTCTGGGCTCAGAGTTCCTTGATTGGTTAATTCTCGAGGTTCAGAGGCGTAATGCGGAAATCATGTTTCTGGAAGTAAGACCGAGTAATGAGGCCGCAATTGCGCTTTATGAAAGCCGCGGCTTTAATCAGATTGGGCTGCGCCCTGGATACTACCGAATGGGCAAGCTACGCGAAGATGCCATTGTAATGGCGAAGCAATTATAGGCGCATTAGCCCGATCATTTCACCAAGGCGGACGTCAAAATGACAGTCATTCTTTTTATTCAAGACATGTAGACCATTTTGGCTGATTCTATTGCTTACAGTTTGTCCTATACAGTTTCGCCAGCTACACCACAAACCCCGGATCCCTGGTGAATTATCCGGGTTAAACAGTATTCCTAATGCGCCTCAATAATCGCTTGAAACAGATTGGTCAGATAATAGGTGTTGTTAGCCTAAAACTTCCATTTTAGTGATCTGTTCTCGTAGCTGGTCCACTTTGAGTTGGTGGGCTTCCAGGCGCTGGCGTTCCTGAACAACAACCTCTTCAGGTGCATTCGCCACAAAGTTTTTGTTGCTTAGTTTTCCGGTCGATTTTTTCAGATCAATTTCTTCTTTTTGTAGCTGCTTTTTCAGACGTGATATTTCTGCAGTAGTATCGAT
>CAXMRK010000246.1:0-3519 GCA_964195815.1 uncultured Acidimicrobiia bacterium
TACCTGAAATTTCACCACAACAGCGGTTGCCACTCGCCGAAATGACATTCCCGGCGCTAAAGCGTCGTCCGGTCGAAGATCTTATGCGACTTTTGGATACGATTCGAGCATTGATTACCGCCGATGGCAAAGTAGATGTGCATGAGTATGCGCTGGCAAAAATGCTGGAAGTCATGATCAACGATGCCATGTCGCCCGCCACGGCCAATGACTCCAGCCGCAAATCGGTCAAGGCTTTATCAGCAGAAGTAGAGGCTTTGTTGTCGGTTGTTGCAAGCCTCGGGCATGTGGATTCTGTATTGGCTGAAAAATCCTGGAAGCTTGGCATGCAAACCGCAGGGCTTAGCGTTGGTAGCTATAAGCCGGGTGACTGGCATGAAGTGTTGGACAGGTGTTTATTGAAGTTGGATCAATTAGGGCCCAGGCACAAAGAGACATTGCTGCGTTCATTATTGGCAACGATTACCTTAGATCATGAGGTCAATCTGATTGAGGCTGAATTATTGCGTGCCATTTGCGCCAGCCTGCATATACCATTGCCAATGATTGATGTATAAAGTGCGTAAATAGGGTCGTTAAAGCGGCCAACTAATTTTGATCTCGGCTGGATCTTTATGGCGAATTAGCTTTCATCATATCGGCTGCTTTTTCAGCAATCATTATAGTTGGCGCATTGGTATTACCGGCAACTAACTCCGGCATAATTGATGCATCAACAACCTTCAAGTTATCAATTCCCTGAACATTTAGCTGAGGGTCGACAACGGCCATTGAATCTGTACCCATTTTGCAGGTTCCGACCGGGTGGTAAATTGACTCTGCCTTACGCCGGATAAAATCCATTAATTCTGCATCTGATTCCAGCCCAGCTTCCGGATAGATAGCCCTGCCGCGGATGGATTTGAAGGAATCAGTGGCAAAGATTTGTATACCAAGTTTGGCGCAGGCAAGAATTACCTTCTCATCGTGTGGATGGCTTAGGTAGTTTGCATGGATCTTTGGGTGATCCTCAGGGTTAGCAGATGTTATCTGAATATTGCCTCGGCTTTTCGAATTTAACTGGCAGGCATGAATAGTCATTCCATGACCTGGCAGAATATTGCGCCCGTGATCATCCAGTTGTGCAGGCACAAAATGACTTTGGATATCTGGACGATCATCTTCTGCATGTTCTGAGAGCAGGAAACCTCCGGCTTCAGCAATATTTGAGCTGGCAGGGCCACCTCGAGTGAAGATATAACGAATACCTGCGGCCAGTTCGTTGAGATGGTCATAGGTGATCTTTTCCTGAGACTCGACCAAAGTACAAATATCAAGATGATCTTGCAGGTTTTCTCCAACCCCGGGTAGATCATGCTCTACCTTAATTCCAACTTCACGCAATAAAGACCCCGGCCCAATTCCAGATAGTTGCAATAGTTGAGGTGAGTTGATAGCTCCACCGGAGAGGATGACTTCTCCCGCAAAGCAGCTTTCTGTTTTGCCTTTGCGCTTGTATTGGACGCCGACGGCACGTTTACCATCGAGAATAACCTTCTCTGCCATGGCATGGGTATATACAGTGAGGTTGGAACGGCGCAATGCAGGGCGTAAATAAGCGACAGCGGTACTACAGCGGCGCCCGTTTATCTGGGTTACCTGGTAATAGGAAAACCCGCGTTGCTGATCATCATTAAAATCACGAGTACGGGTATAGCCAAGCTCCTCTGCAGCTTGTAAATAGATTTCAGAAAGTGGGTTATGGTAACGAAGATCCTGAACCGAAAGAGGGCCACCAACACCATGATAAATGTCAGCGCCATGTTCCTGGTTCTCGGATTTTCTGAAGTAGGGTAAGACCGAAGTATAATCCCAGCCCTGATTGCCTGCGGCGGCCCAGTTGTCATAATCGATGCTATGCCCACGGCAGTAGCACATAGCATTAATTGAGGATGAACCACCTAGAACTTTACCTCGGGGCCAGTATAAACGGCGATTATTAAGTGCAGGTTCTGGCTCTGTATCATAACTCCAGTTTAGAGACTTAATATTGATCAGCTTAGCCAGACCAGCAGGCATATGAATGAAGGGGTTCCAGTCTTTGCTGCCAGCCTCCAGCAAGAGTACTTTAGTGCTGGGGTTTTCAGACAAGCGGTTGGCAAGGACACAGCCCGCCGATCCAGCGCCAACTATAATGTAGTCCCAACTCTGTTTTTCAAGTTCTTTCATGGCCAAAGCAGCTTCTCGCCAATATCCTTATAAGGTGAATTGTACACTGCTAAAAACTCGATACAAGTAGGAAAATTACTCTAAGGATAATGTCTGGCCGAGCCTCAATATACCGCTGTTTAAGGCAACAAATTGCATCCCAAAAATCGGCCCACGGCCTTCCTGATTATGAATTTTTTTTAGGGTGTTTAATGGTTCTTTGTGTATATGGCGCTTACCAGTATCGGGGTCTGAGGTCGTTAAAATACAGCGCACACAAGTTTTTGTTGCCTGTAGTTCAAGATCACCAATACGGATTTTTTTCCAGCTCTCTTCTTCCCATGCCTGGGTGCCGTTGATCACCAGGTTTGGTCTGAATTGGTGCATGCTGGCAGTTGCTGGCAGATGTTTATTGAGTTCGCTTAGTGATGCTTCATTGGTCAACAGGATCGGCATGCTATCGGGAAAAGTGATTTGTCGCTGATCTACAGGAATTGGCGGTGCTGGAAAGTTGCTGGTTTTTAGCAAACGAGCGCTGTTTGAGGCTGACCACACCAGACGGCAGGGTAAACCGATTATTTGACTAAACCATTCAGCAGCAATTGTGCCGGCATCCAGGGCTATAACTTCATCTTGCCAGATTTTCACTTTAAGCTGTTCCGCATTTGCGCCAGGAAAGCGCGCATATACCCCCGGCATTCCAGGATATGCGGCAATAAAACCCGCGTCACTGATTTCGACGGCTACGCGGAGTAAGTTCGGGTAACGCCTGGCTGTTATAAACCGGTGCTTTTCATCAACCAGCATCCAATGCCGGTCATCTGCCAGTCCAAGTGGTGTTACCAGTGTTTCTGTCAGCTCTACCCGACGGCAGGATTTTACTGGGTAGATATTAATTGCTGTTATCTGCATGCTTTTATCATAAAGTGGATTCGTTGTTTTTGAAATACTATTCTAGTAATTTGTATTCTTCCCTATAAATAAGTTTGTCTAGCTGACTCAATGTATCCATTCAAATAGCATCAATTCGGATTACCACAAAAATTGGTCATTCTGACCTTTAGAGTATTGATTTATCCAGCTTCAGAGTAGAATGTTCCGATGAAAAGTTATTTTATTAATCCTTGGTTTCGAGATAGGAAAGGGCTATTGGCATGCAATTAACCCGCGCATCCCTAAATAATCGAGTGGCAGTAGCAGTAGCCGGCATACTGATTACCTTGTTTGGTCTGATTTCTTTATTTCGGCTGCCAGTTCAGCTTTCACCGGATATCGAACGGCCTCTAATCTCCATAGATACAGGTTGGCGTGCGGCGGCACCTCTGGAAGTTG
>CAXMRK010000247.1:0-12752 GCA_964195815.1 uncultured Acidimicrobiia bacterium
CTGCATGCGTTTAGCTACTTTGCTGCCAAACCTTCCCAGGCCGCATATTACCCAGTTGCCATCGGGAGGCTTAATTGCTTTTCTAAGTTTAGTTCCAGGTACGGCAATCAGCCAGTCCTGAACCAGATATTTGACGGATGAGTTTATTGCCAGTTCCAGACGTTCGGCAAAAATCTCGTAGGGGTCGATAATATAATCTGTGCCAAAAGAAGCCATGTTGGCGGCAATTAATCCAGATTCGCAACGGGCTAGAACGATTAATTCAGGGCGTAATAATTTTGTGGTAATTGCAATTCTAAGATTGGTATGATCATCGTTTGTGGTAGTTACGACCCCGAGGCAATTGGGTTTTTCCAGGCCAGCTGCAATTAGAGAATCTTTATTTCCTGCATCAGCTTTCAGCATCGGAAAACCACTAATGACCTGATCCAGGTGCATGCTATGTACGCGTTCCTCCCTAATTTCAATAATAGTGGCGCGCAGGTTTCGTTTCTCCAGACCCAGGATAATCTGCTCACCGGTATCACCTAAACCGCAGATGATATAGAAGGGTTCTCCCATCCAGTTAACTCGGCGTATGAAACGTGACCTTACCAGAACTGCGTGGAAGCTTTTATCCAGAAACAGGCCGAGAATAGTACCTGCAGAATATAACCATGTTCCAACATTCAGATAAATTACGCTAAAGACAAATAGTCGCTGGGCATCTGTAAATGCATAAGGGATTTCACCTAAGCCAATAGTTGTGGACATGAAAGCCACAAAATAGGCTGCTTCCAGGAAATTTAGATAATAGGTATTCCCATCAGTATCCTGTCCAGGAATCATCATCATCCCAAACATTGATAAGCCGAACACGAGCAATAATAAAATCAGCGGCATACGCATCCGCCGCATGGTCAGCCATAGAATGTCATTCATGGGCTTGGGTGGCTCCTTGTTAGCGCCGTATTACGACGGTTTCTGAAACCAGTAAGATCACCGAGACTAGATTAGCTAAAAGGGCTCCACCTGAGAGAGAAACAATGCTCGCCATGGTGTCACCTGTCATAACCTGATTGTTGGCAAACACCACAACAGCCCAGACACTTGCAGCAATTATCAGCTGGACATCAGCAACCAGACTAGTTGCGAGGAGGACAGCTCCCATCTGCGAACGGTCACCAAATTTGAGGATAGTTGCGATTAAATTAATGATGATGGCAGCAATCAATTCCATTGAGTGGTGATGTGCCGGGTTGTCAATTTCACCAGTAAAAAAGCCAAAGTTGAGTGTCAGCGCGAGGACAATAAAGAAAGCAAAAAAGACTTTTTCAAGATTCATCTTGTGTTCCCAATAAATAGATGTTTATAGGGTAAAGGTTTATGCGTATTGATACCAGTTCAAATTAAATCCTACCCGAACATAAAGCTAAGTCAGAGTTGGATAATTAAGTAGAGTGTTGGGGTATCTATTGATACTCAAGTACAGCCATGGTTAAGCGGCTAATGGCGACCAGATCGCCAGCATCATTGCTAATTTGGATTTCCCATACCTGAGTAGTACTACCGCGATGAAATGAGCTTGCAGTTGCATAGATCATACCTTTTCGGCATGCCTTTATATGGTTTGTGTTAATTTCTATGCCAACACAATAATGGCTTGAATCAACACATAAATTGGCAGCAGTGCTGCCCACAGATTCTGCTAAAGCTACAGTGGCTCCACCATGGAGTATTCCCATCGGCTGGTGAGTGCGATGATCTACTGGCATGCTGGCAGTTAAACTATCGTCATTAAAATCGGTGAATTGGATGTCAAGGAGCTCAAGCATCGTATTAGGACTCATTTGATTGAGGCCTTCGATACTGAATTTATTTTTCCATATACTCATATACTTATATACCTTCCAAAATCACTGCTACTGAAATAATAAAAGCGTAACCCGCCACAGATGACAGATTACGCTTTATAGGTCGTTTTAACCAAACTTAATTGACTACATTACCATCAGCATCCATTACGGTAATGCTGCCGAGGTCAATTTTTTCAGCTTTTAGCTGTTTCTCAATTTCACCACGATCACCAACAATTAACCAGGTCAGTTTATCCGGGTGGACCACCTGTTCTGCAGCACCTTGAATGTTTTCAAGTTTAAGTTTGCCGTAGCGCTCAGTCAGAGTAGAAACATAATTGTCAGGGCGATCGAATCGACTATTTGACATCATCGAAGCTAATACAGCGTTTGCTGTTTCAAATTGACCAGGGAGTTTATTTACATTGTTTTTAATGGTTTTATCTAATTCAGCTGGAGTTGCTGGATTGTCGCCAATATAGTTAGTCAACTCTTTGACCAATTCATTCACAGAAGCTGCAGTTTTGTCAGTCTGTACTGGTGCGTAAACCATATATGGACGCTGGCCTTCAGCATCGTTCATAAAGGTATAAGCCCCATATGCCCAATGTTTATCCTCACGTAGGTTCATATTCACTCGGGCATTAAAATTACCACCGATAATGTCATTCATGGCGTTGATTGCAAGATTGTTATCGGCTCTGGTTGAAGGTGCTAATGAACCGGCAAGTATTAATGATTGCGGTGCATCAGGTTTATCAACAATGATGATCCTTCCTTTTTCAGGTAAATTTACCTCTGGAATATGTTTCCTGGCTATGGCGGTACGGCCAGCTTTCCACTTTCCAAACTCTTTTTCAAGTAAAGGCAGAATCTCATCCATTGTTGTATCACCAGCGACAAACACAGTGGCATTATCCGGACGGATCCAGGCTTTGTGGAAGTTTAGCAGGTCATCACGGTTCAAAGATTTGATGCTGTCTTCGGTACCAGATCCTGTAAATGGGATGCCATAAGCGTGGTCCTTCCCATATAACAGGGGAGGCAGCATTCTTAATGCGATTTGCACCGGTTGTATTTTTTCCTGCTGAATATTAGACAACCAACGCCCACGAAGACGATCAATTTCTTGTTGATCAAAAACCGGGTTCAGGGTGATATCAGCCATCAGATCGAGTGAAGCTTTGAGGTTTTCCTTTAACGCATTTAAACGTACCTCAGAAGTATCAAGTGTGCTGTTACTGTTAATGTTTGCACCTAATGTTTCTGCGAGTTCTGTGATTTCCAGTGCAGAGCGAGTTTTTGTGCCTTCATCCAACATAGCCATGGTAAAGCTGGAGGAGCCGAGCTTAGCGCCTGTGGAATCGGCTGCATAACCCGCGTCAAACTGCAAGGCTACATTTACAACAGGAACGGTATGGCGCTCGGCAAGGATTATATTAATGCCGTTTTTCAAAGTAGCGCGTTGTATTTCCGGGAAGCGAACTTTTGGTAGGTCGCCAACTATTGGTAAGCCTTTGCTGCGATCAACCGAACTCACACTGGGCTCAAATTTGTCGAAAGGGCGCACTGTGAGATGATAAGCGCCATCAGTCATCCAGGAATTGGCAGTCTTTTTAACTGCAGCAGCTGTCGCGGTATTCAGCCACTTAAGCCTGGTTTTAAAGAAGCCAGGATCATCGGCATAAAGTTCACCGCGCGCCAGTGCGGTTGCTTTACCGCCAAAACCACCAATCTGCTCTAGTCCACGAATGGTGCGGCCACGAATTTTGGTGACTGCACGGTTCAGTTCTTCAGTACTTGGCCCATTGGCCATGAAAGTGGCAAGCACTTTGTCGATAATCGCATTAGCTTTGGCTTCGTCTGCATCAGGATTCAACATAACATCAACACTCAGCATACTGGTGAGTGAATGTTGTTCCAGATCAACTGACGCATTGCTGGCCATCTGAGTTTTATAGACAAGCTCCTGATACAAAGGTGAGTTTTTGCCATCACCCAGTACATATGCCGCCAATGTTAAATCAGCATTTTCCTGGGTAGTACGGCCTGGAACAGCCCAGTAGCGTAAGATCCGAGTTTGCGGAACGCGTTCAAGCATGACTTCAGAAGTGGTGATTGTGCGGTCTGGCACCAATGAAGTCACCCGTGTAACTGGTGGGCCGGGGGGGATATCGCCAAAATATTTTTCAGCTTTTTCCCGGGCGGTTTTAGTATCGATATCACCGGCTAGAACCAGGACAGTGTTAGCGGCACCGTAATAAGCTTTAAACCAGGATTTCACATCCTCAAGAGAGGCTGCATCCAGATCTTCCATTGAACCGATTGTGCTGTGCTGGTATGGGTGTCCAGCTGGAAACAGATTTTCTAATACACTGTATTCTATGGTGCCGTATGGTCTGTTATCGCCCTGTCTCTTTTCATTTTGTACAACGCCACGCTGCTCATCCAGTTTGGCTTGATCGATGGCGCCTAATAGATGCCCCATGCGATCTGATTCCATCCACATCGCCATGTCCAGTGCGGGAGTAGGCACATTTTGGAAATAGTTGGTACGGTCAAACCAGGTAGTACCATTCATTGCTGTGGCACCCACCTGATGAAACGGTTTGAAATATTCATCGTTATAATTTTCTGAACCATTAAACATTAGATGTTCAAATAAATGCGCAAAACCGGTTTTTCCTGTGGGTTCATCTTTGGAGCCAACTTTATACCAGACGCTGACCGCGACAATAGGCGCTTTACGGTCCTCATGGACAATAACGGTAAGGCCATTATCAAGAGTAAATTTATCAAATGGTATATCGACATCAGTTGTTGCAGTGGCTATCTGGCTTAAACCAAGCAGACTGATAATACCGGTCGTTAATAATCGTTTAAATGTAATCATCTCGTTTCCTTGAGGTGCGAATAATGGTTTGATAACTGTTCATTTTCATTGATTGGGCCGTCAGCTGCCATAGCCCAAAAGTAATGCTTGATTCTGATTTAGAACAATTATGGTAGTGCTTCTTTATCGGGTTCTACCCATGAGGCCCTGGCTGTAGCTGAGTTTAGTGTTTCAGTGGAATAGAACCGCTGTAATAATTTTTGAGCATCAGTGAACAGTGGTTGTGCATCTGTTTTAAAAGCATCCCAGTCCTGAGGATTCTTTAGACTTGGGAAATGGCTGGCCATCAAGCGTAATAGGGCAATAGAAATGGTGTGGTGATATTTGCTTTGTGCACCAACCAGCTGGGTATATGCCTGGAGGTCATGGGTGAACCGTTTAATCGCTTCAGCTTCACCCCAGGTATTTAAGTAATACCATGCAAGTCTTATGTGATTGGCATGCTTAAAACTCTCCGGATCCAGGCTGCCCTGGGTTAATTGCTGGTAGAGTCTTTCAGCGGTTTTCAATTTTCAGTGCTCTCCTGTATGGGTTCTACTACATCGGCTTCAGGGATTAATTCCATAAGAAACACAAGTACACCAAACTGTTCATTATCAAATAATTCCATTCGTTGAGGAGTCAGTTGGCGAGTCTTGTTTAGTTTGAAAACGGAGTACTGTTGCATCCCAGTCACATTGGGATCGGCAATAAATGTACTATCAGTTTGCGGAGCAGAGTTTACATCGATGGTGGCTGAATCTCGATATTCAAAATCCAGATTAATATGCAAAAAACGACCTTGAGTAAAACTTGCCAGTCCGTCGAGCTTATACGGCAGGTTGTTAACCTGAATTTCACCCTCAGTTTGTTCCGGTTCCTGTACTTGTATCTGTTCTTGTATTTGTTCCTGTATTTGTATTTGTTCCTGAATTTGTTCCTGTATCTGGTTTTCACCATGGACACGTAGCGGGGTTCCAATGACACCTCCAGGTGTGTGTCGAGCAACTGTATCAGCGTGCAGTTCAGTCCATTGTATATAGCTTAGTGGGTGATAATCTTTGCTGTTTAGCAAACGCTTCCAGGCATTTTCCATTTCCTCAGAACGTGGTAGTTCATTAGAGCTGAAAGTAGGATCATTAGAGCTAATAGCAGGTTCATCAAAGCTGAAAATAGGTTCATTAGAGCTGAAAGCAGGTTCATCGGAGCTGAAAGTAGGTTCATTGAGCTCATTATCCAGCTCTGTATCAGTTTCAACATAGTCTTTAATACTATCTCTAAGACTGCCCTGACTCTCACTATTAAGGAACTTAAAAATAAGTAGTTCGATTCGGTAGTAGTCTGGATCTGCCAATGCTTCTGGATTCTCTGTTGTTTGCGCCTGTAAGTTCGATGAAGAAATGCTGAAGCAAAATAACAAGCTAAATAGAGAAATCTTAATCTTGGTTGCTGATAGAGTTTTCATTGAGAACATATTAATTATCTGTTTTTGTCAGTTTCGAAAATAATTTATGGAGGAAATCAAAACGCTGCGAGGCCTCAGGAAAATCATTTATTATGCGTAATTTTTCAGGTCCATCAAGCCGATAAATAGACGGTGCAAGCTGAATTAGGCGGATCAATTTGATCGGTTCAATGTTCGGCTCTGGCAGAAATTCTATCACTCCACCGCTGTCGGCGAGATTTATTTTTCTGATACCCAGCTTTTGAGCCTGTAATCTGAGCCCAGCAATTTCAAATAAATTTTTCAGGGCATCGGGTAAAAGACCAAAACGGTCAATCATTTCAACCTGGAGTTCACGCAGTGCTGGCTTATCGGCAGCCACGGCAATGCGCTTGTAGAGCGTCAAGCGGCTGTGTACATCTGGAAGGTAATCGTCAGGTATCAGTGCGGGTGTATTCAGCTCTATTTCACTGGTCAGGGAGAAGGGGTCTTCCACATCCGGTTCCCGACCAGACTGTAGCGCCTCAATCGCACGATTGAGCAAATCCATATATAAGCTAAAGCCAACCGCAGTAATTTGACCGGATTGATCTTCACCTAATAGTTCACCAGCCCCACGTATTTCAAGGTCATGTGTAGCCAGAGTAAATCCGGCTCCAAGTTCTTCCAGAGAGGCAATGGCTTCCAGACGCTTGCGAGCATCGCGGGTCATCGCACGTTTATCCGGAACTATCATATAGGCATAAGCACGGTGGTGAGAACGGCCAACACGACCACGCAACTGATGCAATTGCGACAAGCCAAAGCGGTCAGCACGGTTGATGATAATGGTGTTCGCTGAAGGTACATCAAGTCCAGATTCGATAATTGTTGTAGCCACTAAAATATTGAACCGCTGGCGATAAAAATCACGCATTACTGATTCCAGTTCACCTTTTTTCATTTGTCCATGAGCAATTCGTAAACGAGCTTCGGGAACCAGCACCTCTAGTTCTCTGGCGATTCTTTCAATACTACGGACTTCGTTATGTAACACATAAACCTGGCCGCCACGCTGTATTTCCCGTTGTAAAGCTTCGCGCACAGTGGCGTCATCCCACTGACAAATAAATGTTTTGACCGCTGTTCGACGGGCAGGCGGGGTAGCAATGATTGAGAGTTCACGAATCCCAGCCATGGCCATATTCAGCGTGCGCGGGATGGGTGTGGCTGTTAGCGTCAAGATATCGACTTCGGCACGGAGCGCTTTCATGCGCTCTTTTTGTTTAACTCCAAAGCGTTGTTCTTCATCAATAATTACCAACCCAAGATCCTTAAAGCTAATATCAGGTTGGACTAACTTATGGGTGCCAATAACAATATCAACCGTTCCAGCTTTTAAGCCATCAAGGTTTTTCCGAGTTTGCGCGCTAGTGCCGAATCTGGAGAGTATTTCTATGCGCACAGGCCAGTCAGCAAAGCGGTCGCTGAAGGTTTCGTAATGTTGCTGCGCAAGCAGGGTCGTCGGGGCTAATAATGCAACCTGGCGTCCGCTCATAGCTACCGCGAAGGCTGCGCGTAAAGCGACTTCTGTTTTACCAAAGCCAACATCACCACAGACAACACGATCCATGGGAGTGTCACTGACTAAATCTGCTAATACGGCATCTATAGTGGATTGCTGGTCGCTGGTCTCTTCGTACTCAAAAGTTGATGAGAAATCAGCGTATTGTTTTTTATCAAGCTTGAGTGCAATCCCTTTGCGGCTTTGACGTCGGGCATTCAAATCGAGTAATTCGGCTGCAACATCACGTGCGCGTTTAGCTGCTTTGCGTCGAGCCTTGCTCCACTGATCACCGCCTAGCTTGTGCAATGGTGCATGGTCGTCATCTGCACCGGTATAGCGTGATATAAGATGCAGCGAAGATACTGGGACATAAAGTTTATCCCCACCAGCATATTCCAGAGTCAGAAATTCATGTTTCTGCTGGTCTATTTCAAGGATTTTTAAGCCTTTATAACGTCCGACACCATTGTCGGCATGCACAACTGGCGCATCAATGTGTAGCTCTGCCAGATCCCTGATAATAGATTCAGGATCTTGACCCACTCTTTCACTTTGTTTGCGCTGCCGCACCCGGCCTTCAAATAACTGGCTCTCAGTAATAACTGTCAGGCCATTCAACCTGAACCCAGTCTCTACAGGTAAAACAGTAAGTGCAGGTTGTTGCTGATTTACAAAATCATCCCAACCGCTAACTGTTTTAATGGGTAGCTTGAATACTCTTAAAGTATCGCTAAGTACTTCACGTCGCCCTGGTGAATCGGCAGCAATTAAAGTATGTGGGTTTTCCTCTAGCCATTGTTGCAAGTGGTTGGCTGGTTCGCCGGATTTTTCATGGAAAAACAAATCAGGAGGAGGGCTGCTATTAAACGCTGTGATCTGCCCAGATTTATCAGTATCAGAAATAATAATATTGCTGAATTGGTTTAATTTTTCAGAGATATCATTCCATTCTGTATACAATTCTGCAGGTGGCAGGATAGGGCGTTGAGTATCATGCCTGCGTTGTTCGTATCGATCAGCAAGCTGTAACTGGAAGGCATTTGCAGCATCCGCGAGTTCGCCAATCTGCACCACATTGATGGCTTGTTTCAGATAATCCAACAGATTGCTGGTATGTTCAAAAAATAAGGGTAAGTAATATTCGAGTCCCTGAGGATGCAAGCCCTGACGGACATCCTGATATAGCGGACATTTGCTTGTATCGATATCAAACCGTAAGCGAAACTCTCGTCTGAAATGGCTTAATGCTGCAGCATCTGTAGGATACTCACGCGCCGGTAGCAATCTGATTGAATTAGCCTGTTCAAGCGAACGTTGTGATTCTGGGTCGTAGCTACGGATGGTTTCAATTTCATCATCAAAAAGCTCAATTCTCTGTGGCAGTTTACTGCCACTGGGAAACATATCGAGTACTGATCCACGTAAGGCAAATTGCCCCGGAGAGACAGCTTGTTCCACCGCTTCATAACCAGCATCCAAAAGTGTTTCTCTAAATTTTAATAACTCCAGTCGTTGACCCACGTGCAATGAAATACTACGTCCAAGCACATACTCTACAGGGGCAATATTCTGCAATAACGTACTAATAGGTAATAAAATTATCCCTTTTTTTAAGCGTGGTAAATTTGCCAGTGCAGCTAAGCGTGCTGAGACAATATCAGGATGTGGTGAATAAGGGTCGTAAGGCAGAGTTTCCCAATCAGCAAAGTGCAATATCGGGAAATCATTAGTGGCTAAAAGGTTTAAGTCACGCTCGAGAAGATTGGCCCGTCTGCCATTAGCTGTAATTACTAAAAAGGGCTGCTCCGCCGCTTGTGCGGCATTGATAATTGCTAATGCCGCTGCGCTTCCATGCAAGCCTTGCCAAATTGTACGACCACTGCCTTTGGCAGCTGGTGAAGCGTTATTACTCATGCTGATTTCAGGTGCTTTCTGGGGCTATTGGTTTTGCCACAAAACGGTAGACCAGAATAAGTACGACAGTTCCCATAATCAGACTTATCCACCAGGGTATACCGAACCCGGCTGGCAGGGTGCCAACGAGTATGGCTGTGGCTCCAACTGCCAGAGCATAGGGGAGCTGGGTATGTACATGTTCTATATGATCACAACCGGTTGCCATGGAAGACATAATAGTTGTATCTGAAATGGGTGAGCAATGGTCACCCCAAACAGCGCCACCAAGTACACCAGCAATAGTTGCAGAAAAAATAGGAGAACCCAATGGCATTTCAATCCCATTTACCTGCAGTATTGCGAAGCTCAATGGTACCACCAAAGGCATTAGAATCCCCATTGTGCCCCAGCTGGACCCCGTTGCAAAAGCTGTCGCTCCTGAGAGTATAAAAACAAGCGTAGGTAACAGCCAATGTGGGAAATTATCACCCAACATCGATACTAGAAAATCTGCTGTACCCAAAGCTTCAGTCGTTTTTCCAAGCGCCCAGGCCAACAGCAATATAATCATCCCCAGTAGCATTACGCGGGCACCAGAAAGCCAGCTTTCAATGACTTGTTCAAGGGTTAATATGCGTTGTGCAATTGAGAGTAGGGCAGCCGTCATTACTGCTAGTAAAGATGCCCACATTAGCGCCTTATAAGAATCTGATGAGCCAATGATTTCTTTAAAGCTGTCACCTTCACCGGTTGCAAATAGACCGCCGATTAAACTGAATACCAGAACACATACCGGTAGGATTGCATTCACAGGATGATGCTTTTTATTAGCGATAGGCTCAATCAGGTCTGCGTTAATAACCTCTGTATGAGAGTCATTATTCTGACTTAATGCGGCACGTTCTGCATGTAACATCGGTCCGAAATCGCGCCTTCCAAAGGCGATTAAACCAACAAATAAAAGCGTTAACAGCGGATAAAAACTGTAGGGAATTGTACGCAGAAAAACAATGTATGCCGATTCAGAGACAATCCCAGCCTGGCTTATGGCATCACCGATATAGCCAACTTCTGCACCAATCCATGTAGTTACAATAGCAAGTGCGGCCACAGGTGCGGCGGTTGAGTCGACGATGTATGCCAATTTCGCCCTGGAGACTTTTAAGCGATCAGTAACCGGACGCATGGTGTTACCAACAACCAGCGTATTGGCATAATCATCAAAGAAAATGGCCATACCCATGGCATAGGTAGCAATAGTAGCGTGGTGTGCACTGTCAGCCCAACGAGTAATATGGTTGACAATTCCCTGCATGCCACCATTGCGAGAAATTATACCGACCATACCGCCGATCATCATTGAAAACAAAACGATTGCGGCATGATCACTATCAGCTAATGCATTGAGAATGTATTTTTGAAAGCTGTCCAGTAAACCCGTCCATAGGGCTAATAGACTACCCCCGTTAATTGCCCAGGCACCAATCCAGATTCCAGCAAATAGTGCCGGGATGACGCGCTTAAGCCAGAGTGCAAGAAAAATTGCCATCAAGGGGGGAAGTACCGAGATCCAGCCTGCGTTAGCTAGCTCGCTGTCTGCCGCTAGCGTTATTGACGGGAATAACAACAGGCAGTACAAAATGAGTAGGCTTGCAGGGTTTGAGATTCGGTTTTTGATCGTCATACAGTTTCCGTTGTTGTTATTAGAAGTTCTTACCACTTAATTTGCAGATGTATTGATTTGGCTAAGTAGTTCTTTGATTGCAAGCTGAAAGCGCTTTGTATATTTTTTGCGACTATCTTCAGCAATCATTGGCAGTTGATACCAGCTTGTTTCGAGCTGACTGACCTCCTCAGCTAAAGGTAACCTGAGAACTTCTCCAGAGAGGTTTTCAGCCAGGCGTTTTATTTGCATATCCATCCTGTTCTGTTTTTCAGCCTTGGGTGATCCAAGTCCCGCAAGATACTCCAGGGTTAAACAGAGATCGCGATATTGATTTTGGATAGATTCACTATTCTCAAGTTCAAAATTGAACGGCTTATTGCCAAGCTGTTTCTCAATTTCAAGTAACTTAGAGTCGAGTAATTTATCAATAGGATTTGAGGTTTCTGCAGGCGGCCATTTTCCCTTTGTAGTCTCAAAGCTGCTTGTCGCAGACTCGGGTTCAGCTTGTAGTTGAGTCAATAACTTAAGCAGTAGCTTGTCTTTAAGACCCCAGTTTTTACGCGACTGCATTTGCTGTTGACTGAGTGACTTCAACAATGCTGCCTGGAAAAGTTGATTGGCTTTAAGAAAGCGTAAATTGAGCTTATTCTCTTTATGTAATCTTGTACCACCTAAGGTTTGCCAATCCTGGTTTATGCTCTGAACTTTACCTGACTGAGCCTTTTGCTCAGCCAGTTTTAATTTATTGATACTTTCGAGGCTTAAACATAGTTCTTTCTGTTGTTCTGTTTGCTGTTTAGAGGCTTCTTTTTCAGCATCATGTTTTTCAGTCTGGGCAGTAAAAAGAGGGTTGAGGTGGCCGCGAAATGTTTCCCATAGAGCTTGATCTTTTTTCCTGCTACCACTTCCAGCAGCCTGCCACTGACGTTGTAGCTGCTTAGCCTGTTGGATCGCTTCGCGCTGATCATCACTATGAGATAATTGTTCAGCTTGACGTATTAGGGCTAATTTTTTATTTTCGATTTCCTCAAAACCTGAGCCTATTCTTGACTTCAAGCTATTCAGTTGAGCACGGATATTACGCGCAGTTTTTCCTCGTTGCTTGGCTGGAATTTTTTCCAGCTCTCGAATCGCTGTACCGAGTTTGCGTTGGTGTTGTAAGAGTAGGTTTACCTCTGCATCTTCATTATCAAGCAGTTCTTTACCAGCTTCGAGAAGGCCGCGATCTTCATGCAAATGTTCAGTTTGAATTTTGTTGCGTTTTTCCAGAAATGGCTGGATCAGTTTAAATGCGAGGTCACAAGTCTGATCAAACTGTCGCCAGAGGCTGGCGGGTGCATGAAAATACTTGTCACCAGGTAGTTGTTCGCTGGCTTCGAGGGCTTGCCATTTTTTGCGTGCATCTGCGAGCGTATTTTTTACCGCATCCGGGTGCAGGTTAACGGTCGATATGGATTGCAGTTGTTCAACCATTTCAGCGCGTATTTTATTAT
>CAXMRK010000248.1:0-2111 GCA_964195815.1 uncultured Acidimicrobiia bacterium
TTTCAATTCCAGAGTATTTCCTCGGGAAAATTTTTGCATTATGCCAATACGAAATTGTGTAGTTGGGTTTTTTTGCAGGTCGAAGTCATCGATCGGTAAATTGAATAAACCGAGTTTGAGCTGTGGGTCACTCAGTTGGCCATCGGCAATGCTTTGCTCAGTAAAAGCTCGTGCCCGTGCCAATGCGGCAGCAACTTTGGGGTCGTTGCTTAAGGCAATCTGTTCTGCTGTTTCCAGGCTGAGATAATGTTTATTTTCTTCAGCTGCTGTATTTGCCTGCAAGCTGTGGGTAGAGGCTATGTTTAGCATAGCGCCCAGAATTAATAGATTCAGTACACGCATCAGTAGATGCTCCATCGGTATTCAATATAAAAAGCTGTCAGTGAGTGACAGAATAAACTAGTTTATATTGTAATCAGACGGGAGGTTTTATGGGTGGTAATGGGGGTAAATCGGGTAGTGTGGTATCGCTGCTGGTAAAAGCATCAGCGGGTGTAGCAAAATGAAATTCAAAGTGACTCAAAATCAGACTGCTGACTTGCATGCCGCTATCGCAGTTATCCACCATGTCAGTACAGGGCTGTTCGCTGCAACAATCAGCACCAGAGCTGGAATCGTTATCAGCTAATGAGTTATCAGATGGCTCCATGCCATCCATGATATGCCCTTGGTGGGGATTCATATCCGGGTTGATCTGTTGAGTTTCAGTATTATTAGATGACATTCCGCAGCCGGCTTGATTTGCAGCCATCGCCATCACGTTTTGAACGGACATGATGAGCATGGCAGCTGCCATTATGAGACGAATTGTCGATCTGAATTTATACATTATCTAAATCTGTATCAACCTGTAATAATTACCAAACGGGCCCTTAAAGGACCCGCTAGCTGGTTATCTTATTGCAATTGTTGATGCTTAAGCAATCAATTAGTTCAATTGATACTGCAATTATTCGGCTTAAATTTTAACCAACCCCAGTAATGGTGCCATCATCATGTAGTTGAATTCTGGTAGCAACCGGCTGTTTGGGCAGTCCTGGCATACGCATGATGTTGCCGGTCAGTACCACCAGGAAGCCAGCCCCAGCATTTATTTGAATGCCACGAACGGTAACTTCAAAGTCTCGCGGGCGGCCATGTAGTAATGGATCATCGGATAATGAACTGGGCGCTTTGGCTATACATACAGGTAAGTTTTCAAGCCCTAGTCGCTGGATTTGCAGAAGATCTTTTTCTGCTTCTTTGGTAAAAGCTACATTTTCAGCACCATACATTTTTTGACTGACGGCGGTTACTTTTTCAAACACGCTATCTTCTGGTTGGTAGAGGGGCTGGAAGGGACGATTATTGTCAGCTACCTTGATAACCGCGCGGGCTAAGTCTTCTGCGCCTTTCCCGCCTTCGGTGAAATGCCTTGACTCGGCAAATTCTGCCTTGTGTGTAGTTTCAACATGTTTCCGAATAACCGCAATTTCGGCATCAGTATCATGTTCAAAACGGTTGAGTGCAACCACCAGTGGTTTGTTAAATTGACTAACATTCTCGATGTGTTTATCAAGGTTATCCAGGCCCAGAACGACAGCTTCTATATCTTCTGCTTCAAGTGAGTTGGCATCGATGCCACCATGTAGTTTAAGCGCACGTACTGTAGTAACTAGTACAACTGCTGCCGGATCAAGATTAGCTGATTGGCATTTGATGTCGAAAAACTTTTCAGCACCCAGGTCAAAACCAAAACCTGCTTCAGTAATCGTCCAATCAGAATGGTGCATAGCCATGCGGGTCGCAACTACACTATTGCAACCATGGGCAATATTGGCAAAAGGGCCACCATGAATAAATGCTGGGCAACCATCAATCGTTTGAACTAGATTCGGATGCACCGCATCACTTAACAGTGCCATCAAGGCGCCGGTGATATCCAGTTCGCGCAAATATACTGGTTCTCCAGCATAGGTGAAACCGATAAGAGTGCGTTCCAGCCGTGCGCGCAAATCACTCATGCTATTGGCTAGACAAAGAATTGCCATGATTTCTGAAGCAGCGGTAATATCGAAGCCGCCTTCTCTTGGTATACCCTGAAATTTTCCACCGAGACCTAAGACAATTTG
>CAXMRK010000249.1:0-1796 GCA_964195815.1 uncultured Acidimicrobiia bacterium
GAACAAAGCTTTAGGCTTGCGCCGTACACGAGTTGGGGTTATCCCCTGGCGACGAAGATCCGCGCGAATCAGATTTTGATTCCGGCCAGAGAGTTTTCCTTTGAGTTTTTTACCGCGTTTATCTCTGCCTTCCCAGAGAAATACTTCTAGTTCCGTTATTTTTTCCGCCATGATAATCAGTCCTTCGTTACACGGTTGATTTCAGCAAGGCCGGTAATGCCAGTGCTGACTTTATTAAGAGCCGCCCGTCGCAAGTCGATAATCCCTTCGCTGCGTGCCTGAGCGTTAATTTCCATTGCGTTTCCGCCTTTGAGAATAATATCTTTTAGCTCATTTGTAATTGGCATGACTTCAAAAACACCACTTCTGCCACGATAACCTTCATTGCAAGAACTACATCCTGTAGGTGCATATATAGTTAAGTTAGAGGTGATCTCTTCTTCACTATAGCCTAATTCTTCTAAAGCGGCAGCTGGTACTTCTTCGACATGCTTACACTTATGCAATACCCGCACGAGGCGCTGAGCTAAAACAACGTTCACAGCTGATATGATGTTAAATGCAGCTACACCCATTTGTGATAGTCGGGTAATAGACTCTGCGGCATCATTAGTATGCAGTGTTGAAAGTACCAGGTGACCCGTTTGTGCGGCTTTAATTGCAATATCAGCCGTTTCCAGGTCACGAATTTCTCCGACCATAATCACATCTGGATCCTGTCGCAGAAATGATCGAAGTGCAGTGGCAAAAGTCAGCCCAGCTTTAACATTTTGCTGTACCTGATTGATACCTTCTACCCGAATTTCAACCGGGTCTTCTACGGTCGAAATATTTCGACCTTCGTCATTGAGTATGTTTAATGCAGTATAAAGCGTAACCGTTTTACCACTACCTGTTGGGCCGGTAACCAAAACCATGCCGTAAGGTTTATTAACCGCTTCCAGAAAGTCTTCTTGTTGTTTTTTCTCAAAACCAAGAACCTCAATACCTAATTTTGTGACTGAGGAATCTAATATACGCAGAACAATTTTTTCACCAAACAAGGTTGGTAGAGTACTTACACGAAAATCAATAGATTTTGACTTGGATAAATTCAGTTTTATGCGGCCATCTTGAGGGACACGCCGCTCTGCTATATCCAATGCGGCCATAACTTTCAAGCGTGAAGAAATTCGACGAGCCATTAAGTTTGGCGGAGAGGCAACTTGTTTTAGTACCCCATCTAAGCGATAGCGAACCCGGTAATTGTCTTCATATGGCTCAAAATGGATATCTGATGCCCCCTTTCTGATGGCATCTAAAAGAATTTTACTGACAAACCTGACGACAGGGGCTTCGTCAACGGCGCTGTCATCTGTAGAATCCTGTTCCTGACTGGCTGAATCAACTTCCAGATTGCTGAGGGTTTCATCATCATCATCACCAAAATCATCAAAACTAGTGTTCTGGGCATTTCCGGCTTTTTCGATGGCAGCATCCAGCGAATCTGCAGCTACAATAAGTGGTTCGACTATCAGTCCTGAATTAAAAGACACTTCATCCAGAGCAAGTTGATTAGTGGGGTCACTGGTGGCAACAAATAGAGTTTTGCCACGTACAAATACGGGTAATAATTTATGTCGGTTTAGCAGGCTATCGCTGATAAGATCAATAGGTGCATCGCTGAGATTAAGTGCAGCAATATCGACAAGGGGTATTCCAAATTCTGATGCTGCGGCATAGGCAAGACGGTCAACTGGAACCATCTTATTCTTAATCAGGTAACTGAGTAAGGTGGAGCTGGTGCTATTGGCTTC
>CAXMRK010000250.1:0-11887 GCA_964195815.1 uncultured Acidimicrobiia bacterium
CGCGCATATGGTAGAAATTACGGCTGCCGGCATAGGCCTCATCACCCATCATAATTCCAGCCCATTGAACGTCACTCATTGCACCAACACCAGAATCAGTCAAAAGATCTATATACACATCTTCTGACTTTAGCAAAAAAGTATTGTATCCAGCTTCAACAATGGCGAGCTCGCGCTCCTCCTTTGTTGTCATTTTAAGGAGCTCAACCATTTTGATTTTGTAGGGTTCTGCCCAAGATCGTTTTTTCACAACTACACCTCATTAACATATGAAAATTTGAAGGTGCGCGGGTAGAAGAATGGATTGGATATTCTGATACCACAGCGCAAGCCATGGCATTTCATCCCTTATTGCTCGAGAAGAACAAAAAAGTGGCCAGCCCAATCAAAACTGATTGAGCGCTGCTAGATTAACGACACAAGACCAGCATAGGTATGATCTGGGTCAACAAAGCTAAGCACAGCAGTGTACTTAGCTTTGATATATAGATTATTCTGTTACTACAGGTCCAATAGGTGCTACAACTTTTCCATAAACTTCATTGAGTACCTGTGCGAGACCGGCATAAATGGCTGAAAAACCGCAAATAATGCCCTCGTAACCGGCTATGGTTTTAATCAGAGTGCTATTTGTGTAATCGCCCAATGCCAATAAAAAGAACAGTACAGTCAAGGTTGCAAACACAAACTGTAAGGCTTTACTGATTCTTAATGTAGCGATAAATAAAACCCCAGTGAACAGCCCCCACATAATTAAATATGCGACCATAGCTGATGTCTCTGGTGGTTCAGTCAAACCCATCTTTGGCAACACTATCAAGCCCAACAGTGAGAGCCAGAAGAAACCATAGGAAGTAAAAGCAGTTGTGGCAAAAGTATTACCTTTCTTCCATTCCATCAGGCCTGCGATAACCTGGGCAATACCACCATAAAAAATACCCATTGCAAGAATCATAGAGTTGAGTTCGAAAAAGCCGGCATTATGGAAGTTCAATAAGACGGTGGTCATACCAAAGCCCATCAGCCCCAGGGGAGCGGGGTTTGAAGTGAGATCTTCTTGTCGAATTGATTGTGTATCAGCGTTCATTAGACTACATCCTTTCAGTGCGCATATAACACTCAAAATTCAGTATAAAAACTGCTGTTATATGGCTAGTTTTAAGATGTGCATATTTTACTCCTGATCAATATTCAAGAGGACAAAATACGAGGGTTTCATGACCAAGGTCAGGTCAGTTTAGATACTTTTTAAATGCAGTAAAAAACCTTAAGTTTTAAACGGAAGAAAATCAGGCTTTTCGGTAATAAAACAATCCGGGCAAGGGAAATCTTCAGGGATATCTACCCACTTGGTACCAGCAGGGTAACCTTCATGTTCAGCGCCGTTAGATTCGTCATAAATATAACCACAATCGGGGCATGCATACTGTTGCAACACTGAGTTCTGGATATCCGGATTGTTCATGAGCTTTCCGCATGATGGTAGCGGCTAAAGAGTTCATCGCGCAAATCTGGATCAAGATTTACTTTGTTCATATCTGCATCTGCCCAGGCAACAACTTTTGGGTTCATCATTGCAAACCAGACAGGTGGAACCATTGCAACAAAAAACATCCAGGGGTAGCCAGAAGGCAAGCTGGGAACATCCGCATAGTCACGTAAAACCTGATATGGGCGTGTTGGATGCGCGTGATGGTCTGAATGCCGTTGGAGCTGTAATAAGATTAAATTTGAAGCCTTGTGATTGCTGTTCCATGAATGGTGCGGAGCACAGCGTTCGTAACGGCCATTTTCAAGTTTCTGGCGCAGCAAGCCGTAATGCTCTACGTAATTTGCACAGGTAAGTTGCCACCAGCCAAATGCAGCGGCAATGAATAAGAACGGTATCATCAATGGCCCCCAAAATGCCAACATTAATAGATACGCAGTGATGGTAAGTAGTGCCGGCTGGATAATCTCATTACTCAACGACCACTCAGACTTTTCAAGCCGCTGTAGCCGTTCTGCTTCTAATGCCCATGCGCGCCTGAAACCACCGGGCATTTCTCTTTTTGAAAATTTGTAAATCGACTCACCGAGCCTGGAAGATGCAGGATCTTCCGGAGTGGCAACATGACGGTGGTGCCCTTTGTTGTGCTCAATCGGAAAATGACCATAGCCACAGCAAGCCATCACGATCTTGGCACACAAAACCTGAGATTTATCTCTAACCTTATGACCCATTTCATGCCCGACCACAAGACCAACACCATTGAGAATTCCTGCGCTTAACGCGCCCCCCAGAATGCTGAACCAGGACCATTCGTAATGTGAAACCACATAGGCCATACCAACCAGTGATAACCAGTGCATAACAGTGACCACATACATAATATGTACGTAATAGCGATCATCCTTGAGCTTTTCCACTAACGCGCTATCAGGATTAGCGTTATCCAGCCCAAAAACCCAGTCCGCTGCAGGCAAAATTGCATATAGGAATATCACACTAAACCACAGCCAGATTCCAGAACCTGTCTGCACAGCAATATAAGCTGAAATCAAAGGCACCCCAGGTAACAGGGCAGAAAGCCAGTACCAATAGCGTTTACTTACAACCCATGCGCTGACATTAATAGATGGAGGAGTTGGAACATTGACTTGATCAGACATATATCACCCTGCTGAAAAAAGTGAACTGAGCACTACAAATTAACCGATTATTCTTTGGTTCACATGCCTGCAATACTATCACCTATTGATTTATTGAAGCCCGATTTATCGATCCAACCAACTTGGCGCAGAACTATTTATAAGGTTTACCAGGCCCATCAATTTCTCTATGAGCAGTTAACCTGCCAAAAAAATAAGATAATCCGATATTTCTGCGTACATGCTCTGCCCAAGCAACACCAAAAATTAAACCTACCCCCAAGCAAGAGTAGATCACATATAAATTTAACTCATCGAGATAATCACAAATGAAAAACGCAACAATGCCCCCAGCTAAAACAGGCGACAATACTACGCCAAGCCACAACAGCAATTGCACAAGCAATGAAATAAGTTTAAGAAAAAAATCCATTTTTTACTCCCCTCAATGCAAACATAAGACCAACATATGTATGAAAAAGAACATTTTGCTAACTGACAATATTATATAAGATACTATGCAGTTAAGAATGTGCCAGATATAACCAACACATGTAATGCCCAGGCGCACATGCTGTATTCTTAGCTTGGATATTTTACTAAGGATCCGGAGTTTGCGGTGTAGCTGGCGAAATGTGAAGTCAGATGCAACACAAAACCGGATAGGACAAATTACAACCAATAGAATCAGCCAGCATGGCCTACATGTCTTTGAATAAAAAGAATATATGTCATTTTGTCGTACGCCTTGGTGAAATATTCGGGCTGACAAATAATATTAAAATCACTCAAGAGCTACAGTCATTTCTGTTACAGGATTAATTATGACCATCGAGAAAATATTAGGTGAACGTTCATCCATTCGAGCTTTTACCCAACAAGAAATTCCAGCTGATGAGTTACGGGCTATATTTAAACTCGCACAACAATCAGTATCTAATTGCAATGTTCAGCCCTGGCAAACCATGGTCGTGGGCGGCAAGACCCGCGAGCTATTGAAGCAAGAACTGATCAAAGCATTGATGTCAGGACAGCCACCTAACCCTGATTTTGAATGGTCTGTTAAATACCAGAATGAACATAGAGATCGCCAGTTTGGTTCTGCCAATGCTTTATACAGTTCCATGGGAATTAAACGCGAGGATAAACAGGCCCGCATGCAGTCATTGGCGAGAAACTGGGCTTTCTTTGATGCCCCTCATGTTGCTTTTTTCTGTATGCAGAAGTATTTAGGCATGATGGGTGCAGTTGATCTGGGTGCCTATGCACAAACGCTTTCATTGTTGCTGCAGGAAGCTGGTATATCAAGTTGTATGCAGGGTGCGCTGGGGCAGTTTCCAGACCCTATCCGCAAAGCCTTAAAACTACCAGATGAAGTGGGAGTTTTATTTGGCATGTCGTTTGGCTATGCCGACAATGCAGCAGCAGTTAATAAAACCAGAACCAACCGAGTGGAGCTGGACAAGGCGGTAACCTTCTTTACTTAATTATCCACGAAACCTATTTCAAGTGCTGTTTGCGTGCCAACCAATGTCTGACCAATGTTTGCTGGATCACGCCATTCACGGGCACTTAAGGCAATTCTAGCAGCCATAATTTCCGCTCCTCTTTGAGGATATAGAGGTTGGCGTTCTGGCTCTGCTAAACCCTCAGGGATAAGTGGTTGTCCAGTGGCTAAATTGTATTTATCGGTAGCACCCAGTACGTGTAGGACTTCATGCGTAATAACGATATTATTTTTAGAATTACTTGCACGGCTTGCCCTTGCATTGACTAATCCAATTTGCCCTTTTCTGAGTGCTGTTGATCTTTCAATCAACGCATTTCCCTTTGCAGGATGATAGCTAACGAAGACGTTTATATCACCGGGTACTCCATCAACCGATGAGGTAGCTCTCCAGGCCCAGTAGCGCATTTTCAGACTCCAGATGGCAACCGACAGGCGACCAGGCCGTGCTTCAAGCACAGGCGGTTGTGTGTTGACCATGGGAAGTAGCGATACAATGACAGGTCTGGATCTGTTCTTGCCATAACGTTTTAGCTCTCGGATAAAAAACGTCTCTACCGGCGCAAAGGTTCGTGGCTTCAACTGTTTAATAAAGGCTGCTGTCTGAACATTATTGCCTGCTATCATGGGATAAATACTGATATATAACGGCTGTTCCCAATCAGTAGCCCTGGAATGATCCAGCAATGTATTTGAGGCAACCACAAATAAAATTGCTAATAAAATAAAAACTCGAATTATTTTGAACATGGATTTTGTATTGGGATTAATGTTTGGGTAAGGCGCTAACCTTACAGGATGTAGGGAGTTCTTGGAAGGTGGGGTGTAGTGCCATGTAATCTACATTATGGCAGCTTGAGGAGGTCCCGGCTCGGTGGCCGGGATGACGCAAGATTTTTGAGCAACGTCATTAAATTATGACCCAGCCACCATCATTTCACGAATTAAAATTGACGGTGTATGGA
This sequence comes from uncultured Acidimicrobiia bacterium, assembly GCA_964195815.1. Classification (GTDB taxonomy): domain Bacteria; phylum Pseudomonadota; class Gammaproteobacteria; order Xanthomonadales; family SZUA-36; genus SZUA-51. The sequence goes on from CAXMRK010000250.1 coordinate 5,104, forward strand.
TTTTTCCTCTGCTGTCGAGATCTGTACCCACAGCAATCAAATTCATGAACATATCAGTTAACGAGGCTGCGATAGTGACTTCGTCAACAGGATGAATGATTTCACCGTTGTGAACCAAAAAACCCGTTGCCCCACGAGAATAATCACCGGTTACAATATTAACCCCCTGCCCCATAACTTCAGTAACTAGAAAACCATCTCCCATGTCAGCAAGTAAATCTTTACTGGTTATAGACTCGGCTTCGACTTTAAGGTTATGCACGCCACCAGCATGACCACTGGTTTTCATTCCCAGTTTACGCCCCGAATAGGAGCTCAAAAGATAAGTTTCCAAAACCCCCTGTCTGATAATCTCACGATCACGGGTCGCTACCCCCTCAGAATCAAAACTGGCACTGGCTGCGCCACTAATTAATTGCGGCTGTTCATGCAGGCTAATCGCTTCAGAAAATATCTGCGTATTTATCCTGTCTTTTAAAAAGCTCGCATTTCGATACAAATTTCCGCCTGAAATGGCCGCCACAAAATGACCAATAATTCCAGCCGCAACTTCAGCTGAAAAGATCACCGGCATTTTAGAAGTTTTAATGGATTTTGCCCCCAGCCGAGCAACTGTACGCTTGGCTGCTGTTTCACCAGTGACTGTTGCCGAATCTAAATCAGCCAACGCATGCTTACTGTCATACCAGTAATCACGCTGCATTCCCGCTGAATCCTGGCCTATGTATGAACAAGATTGACTATAGTTTGTTTTCCAACGCCTACCAACAAAACCATCACTGTTAGCGAGTAATGAAACCCCCTGGCTAGCACTAAAGCTGCCACCTTCGGAGTTTACAATCCGACTATCATACTCAAGTCCTGCCGCTTCAACTGCTTTAGCTCGATCGATTACTTCATCAATAGGTATATCAACTTGCTGCCACAGACCCAGATCCGGAAATTGTGTTGCCAGATCCTCTTTATCAGGTAAACCAGCAAACTCATCAGCTTGAGTAAAGCAGGCAATATCAGCGGCTTTATTGACACAATCACGGATTGATTCTGCACGTAAATCACCGGTACTTGCACTACCTCTAGCTTGATTGCGATAGAGTGTTACTGATAAACCACGGTCGCTATGATATTCCAGAGTCTCAATATCACCTAGACGCGCATTAACTGAGACACCTTGTTGTGCATGTAGATTGACAGCGCCCGCATCACAACCCAAACTCTTGGCCTGAACGAGTACTATTTCAGCAATATCCTGTAAATTATCCAGTTCGTCACTGGGAATAAGCGAATGATTAACGGTCGGTACAAATGACATCTCAAAAACCTACAGCAAATGGCGCATCCATTGATGCCGCCGAAGAAGTTAGTAAATCACAGCGTAAACGTGAAGCACGTGATGTGTTTCTACTGGCGCGTGAACTTGTGGAAATGAAACAGAGCACACTGAACAATATTATTTCCAGTGTGGATTTGAGTGAAGACATCGTTTTTGAAATTGTAAAAGCACGCAAAATCAAATCACACGGTGCCAGAAAAAGAGAAACCCAGTTCTTAAGCAAAATGCTACGCCATATTGAGAGTGATTCACTACACATGGCTATTGCCGAACCCAAGGAATTTGCACAGATAGAAACACGGCGCCAGCATCGTCTCGAACAATGGCGTGATGCTTTAATTGCGAATGGTGATCAAGCCTTACATCTGCTGTGTCAGCTAAATACCGAAATTGACCGTCAGCAATGCCGGCAACTGATCCGCAATGCCCGGCGCGAAGCTGAGCAGAATAAACCGCCGGCATCCAGTCGCAGCCTGTTTCGATTACTAGCGGCTGCAGATAAGCAGCAAGCTTTACCGGATTCGCTTGATGCAAGTTAAACAATTTAATCAACACTAGCCAGTTCCACCAACCGTCATCGCATCTATGCGAATGGTTGGTTGGCCAACACCAACAGGAACGCTTTGTCCAGCTTTGCCACAAACACCTACCCCATTATCCAGCGCCAAATCATTGGCAACCATACTTACCCGGCTCATGGCTTCAGGACCGTTACCAATTAAGGTCGCCCCTTTAACCGGTTCACACACTTTACCCTTACGGATCCGATAAGCTTCCGATGCAGAGAAAACGAACTTCCCTGAAGTGATATCAACCTGTCCGCCACCAAAGTTAACTGCATAGATACCGTCTTCGACACTAGCAATGATTTCCTCAGGTTCACTTTTGCCTGCCAACATATACGTATTGGTCATTCGCGGCATGGGTAAACAGGCAAAATTTTCCCGGCGACCATTGCCGGTAGTTTCAACACCCATTAGACGAGCGTTGAGTTTATCCTGCATATAGCCTTTGAGGATGCCATTTTCTATTAATGTGTTGCAGCGACTAGTGACGCCTTCATCATCAATAGTTAACGAACCTCTGCGGTCGGGTAAGGTTCCGTCATCTACGATTGTCACTAGCTTGGAAGCAACCTGCTCACCAATGCGACCACTAAATGCAGATGTTCCTTTACGGTTGAAATCACCTTCAAGCCCATGACCAACAGCTTCATGCAACATGACTCCAGGCCAGCCCGGCCCTAGAACAACTGGCATCATACCAGCAGGTGCATCAACAGCCTGCAGGCTGACAACGGCTTGACGCACGGCTTCGTTAGCCTGTTCTTTCCAGGCCTGATCAGCGAGAAGACGCTCATGGCCAAAACGACCACCACCTCCAGCTGAGGCAGATTCCCGGCGCCCATTCTGCTCGACAATAACCTGTACATTAAGCCTTATCATTGGGCGTACATCAGCTGCATAAGTACCATCGCTGCCAACAATTAATATATTTTCGTGACTGGCAGAAATAGAAACCGTGACTTCTTTTATGCGTTGATCCAAAGTTCTGGTATAGGCATCAATTTCACGTAACAACGCAACTTTTCTATTCGCATCTAGCCCGGCATAAGGATCTGCTGTTGTATACAAGGCTGGAGGCCTGTTGCGTTGCCAGGCCTGGACTTCTCTATTCTGTCCACTACGTGCAATAGCTCGAGCGGTACCTGCGGCCTGCATCAGCGCTGGAGCTAATAATTCATCAGCATAGGCAAAACCGGTTTTTTCACCAGCGATTGCCCGAATACCAACGCCCTGATCAACCGAATGTGATGCCGCTTTGACAATGCCATCTTCAAGCACCCAACTTTCAGACCAGCTTTTCTGAAAATACAAATCCCCTGCATCGATAGCCGGACCCATCAACTGAGATAACACCTGGTGTAAATCTGCCTGCCCCAGACCGGTTGGTTGCAACAACTGTTGTTCTACGATTTCGATCATTCCACTCATGGTGTATTTTTCCTATCAGGTATCACTTCAGCAGCCTGACTTCTGCTTTTTTTAGGTTTTTCAATTTGTGTAATTTCGGGATTGTCCCAGCTGCCAGTAATCTGGTAAACAGCTTCTGCTGCTTCACCCAATGCCTTTTTAAACAGACCTTGCAAAGCAATACCAGCCGCCGCACCACCTGGCCCTGCTGTCAACGCACCAATAACCGGCAAAGCTGATCCCACACCTGGCCTTACCTGGACTAACTGATCATATTCTCGTGTAATCATATTTGTTGAACCGGTTATAAGAATATCAGCAGCAGGCGATTTAATCCTGACATCATTAGTACTGGCAATACCGTTTTCAATCGTGAAATGGCCGTCTGCGGAATCAAAATGAAATCCTTCATTAAATACATCACGGAAATCCAGCATCAATCTGCGGGGCAGAGCCTGCAAGCTCATCAGACCTAATAAACGCCCAGCGCCAGGATTAGCGGCGGTTAAACTGCCACCTTTTACCGACAAGTCCATATTTCCATTTAAGCTATTAATATCCATATCCAGGGGCGACCCTTGCCAACTTGATTCCAGATTTAATATCGACTGTCCTCCTGTGATCCCAGCACTGAAATCGAGTACTTGTAAAATTTCATCAAACGACTCTGAAGTTATATTGAGTTTAAGGCTTGTGCTCTCAGCCTGTGCAGATTCCATCCAGTCCCCCGATGCCAGCAGATGAACAGAGCCCGATGTTCCCTCAAGCGTTTCGATGCGCATACCATTAGGTATAGGATGGGTTTCGATTCGAGTTTCTTTAAGCTTCAAATGCCCCCAGGCAAATTCACGTGCATACAAATGCAACGATGGCAATGAAGCAGGCTTAAGATCCGACAAATTATTAGCAGAACCGATCTCTTCAGCAGCTTCCGCGACAGGAAGCCGTAAATAATCAAAATCGGCTACTAGCGCTTTACGCTTTCCACCTGGAAGTTGCATGCTGCCTGAAATCGCTGGCCCACTAAATAGCGCTTGATATGACTCATCCGTCTTTTCTATTTCCAGTCTCGTATCTGCGATTTGAGCACCCATAAAGCCCAGCTCACGTGCTTCAAAGGCCAGGTTTCCCAGTTTCAGGGATGACGAAGCTGAGACATCCTGTTTGTTACTCAAAACTGTCAACCACCCATCCAGATCAAATTCCTGAGTTAAGCCACCCATACTGAAATAGCCCCGGCGCGGCTCTGACACTTTTGCTCCACCTAAAAAGACCTGCACTGCATCGACATTAGTTCTGGTTGGATCTAGTGTCATTTTAAGACCGAGCCGATTTTCTATTCTAATTGCCAGCTGCCTATCAGCACCCTGGATGGGTAGATGAATCCGTGTTGGCCAGATCTCAGCAGCTGATTTAGCCAATGGCGCTGGTAAATTACTACTCAGTCCTTGCAGCTCAGAACTCACATCCAAACTGAGAGGTAATGTCCCATCACTCAGTTTTTGGTCGATTAGCACAGCCACTTTCCACTGCGTTTGTCCTGGTAAAAATTCCGAGAAATTTATCTGCTCCTTGAACAAAGGTGGTATTAAGTGTTCTATTGGGCTATTGATACTCAGAGAGGCTCGCAGGATTTGACCTTCTGTTTTTTCCGGACCCGCACTCAGCTCTAGCAGACCTGTTGAACCGTTCATACTGGTTTCAACATTGGTAGCAGTAATTCCGTGTTCAGACCAGAGCAATGATCCGCTAATATCCTCCAGCTTAATACCCCACTCTGGTAGCTCTAGCTGGGCATCCTCAAAATCCACACTACCTGAGACATCAAACCAGTCTTTACGACCATCCATATTAAATGCCAAATGACCAGTCGTTAATGCAGGCCCTGACATTGTAAAAGCATCCAGCCCGAGGTCCATTATTTCTTCTAGCGGAGAGCTGTGTATATACTGAATTAAGTCATTTGCATCCAGGACTTTACTAAAATCTGTAGTCAGCTTGATCCGACCGTTCATGTCAACAATTGCACTGGCATCTTGAATACTAATGCCTGCTGTTTGCAGACTTTCGTTCTGCACCAGCAGGCGCATATTTTCTAACTCGACCACTGCATCGGTATGTTCTAGCAAAGGCCATTTAGGGTGGAATCTCAAACTCATGTCATAAGCTGGCAATCTCCCGCTAAAAACCCCACCACCCTGTTTAAATGGAAAACGATCAAGCGCTCCAACTATCTGGATATGTCCATCGCGAAGTTCGCCAGCAGGAAATGCCTGCTTCAACCATCTTGCGCCATCTTTCATCACTTTATCAGGCCAGTAGTTCTTCAGGCTTGAAGCTTGAATATGATGGATTAAAAATTGTGCATCAACTTGAGTTACTTGTGTTTGCTGATTGAATTTATCGATTGGATTAAACAGACCTAGCTCCAAGCCAACAGCTATGTCCTCATTTTCAAGCTCACAATATTGCGTCTGCAACTGCCATGACTGTTGCGCTTTGATACCTATATCCAGATAACAGCTGAACTCATCCCATAACTGTGGCTGACTAAATGCTCGTGCCCAGGCGAATCCAAAATCTTCAGCTTTTAAGTTTACAAAACCACTATTTTCAATAATCTCTGCGCTCAGATTTATGGGACCAAAATTCGGCCAGTCCGCAGAATTTGAGAGGCGTAGATTTGCCACAGTGGTTTCTAACCAGCTGATCTGACCAGTAGTATCGAGTTCCAGAAGCAGATGATCAATATCTCCATCAACTTCACCTGTAAACGAGCTTGGTAAATTAAGTTGGCGTACAAGAGGGGTTAATAAAGATTGAGAAAACCCGAGATCAATTTTTTCAGCCTCCAGATACAAACTGGTCTGCTGATCAGGGTTCAGCATCAAAGTGAGCGTGCCTGCAAGTTTACTTTGACCATCAGTCACAGCACTCAGGTTTGCTAATGAGAGAGACCAATGCTGGCGATTGTCAAAATGTAACCTCCACTCTGTTTCTAACACATCCAATTGCGCTAATTGATCATCAGACTGCATTTTCCAACGCAAATCCGAGGCAATCAGGTTGCCCTGCAACTGGAGGGGCTGTCCGGCTTGCCATTCAAGCCAGGCTTCTACATCGACTTCCCCGCTAGCGGTATTGCGCCACTCTTCTGGTAAAACGGTTAACAGTTGCCCCGGTTTTGTAATCTTAGATTTAGCCCAGATACTGAGAGATTGTGGTTTGCTTTTATCCAGGCGCAAACTCAATTTCCCTTCAAACTCTCCTGCTGGCTCGGTATCCAGCGATAAGTCTGATGTATCAGCAGAATCTCCCAAAGCTGCCTGCCAACGTGCGAGAAACAAACCATTTTTATACTGAATCTCAGCACTACTAGCAGTCAGGCTTTGCCGAACTGAATTAATTTCATCCACCAATATTAAACGGGTATTACTCAGATGCAGCTGTTCTACGGATGACAGGCGTTCCAGAATTT
>CAXMRK010000251.1:0-2051 GCA_964195815.1 uncultured Acidimicrobiia bacterium
CTGCGGTAACATCAGAGACACCACCCATGGCCTGCTGGACACGTTTACTGATGGTACGGAATTTACGGTTCACTAAACCGACAACCAGAGCGATGATTGGCGCCATCACTAAAACGCTGGCACTCAATTTGGCATTAGCGGTAAACATTACAATTAAAGTACCGGTGATAATGAGGACAGCACGGCCACCAGAAACGATGGTGGTGGTGGCAGCATTGGCGACTTGTTCCAGATTAAAAGTTAAACGAGAGATCAAATCGCCCGCATTTTTTTGATCCATATAAGCTGATGGCATGCGCAAGTATGCAGCAAACAAATCGTGGCGCAGATCAGCAACGATCCGTTTGCCTACCCACTCCAGACTATAGACACCGATAAAGTTTCCGATGATTCGAATGAGTCCAATAGCAGCAATCGCTGCTGTAATCATAATTCCGAATTCAATATCTTTTTCACCAAAAACGCGGTCAACCAGATATTGATTAAGTTTATAAAATACGGGCTGGGCTACAGCATCCAGAAGCATACCAATTACGCCCAGCAACATCATGCCTTTATAGCGAGCGGTGTAGCCTAATAAACGCCGATATAAATGGCGTCCGGATTGCGTTGGCTCGGGCACAGGATTACTAGCATTTGTCATTACTGCTCCTCAAACTCTCGTGCAGCAGCAATTGAGAGGTTTGGAAAACCCATTTTAGCCAATACATCCATTGTGGTAACGACAAAATGGTGAGGGGTTTGTGCATCCGCGCGCAAGACTACTGGAATTTCACGATTTTCACCTGCAGCATTAGATAATGCCGCAGTCAACGTGGCGGCCCTGGAATCCAGCAAACCTTCCTGATTTACATACATGCGACCCTGAGCATCAATGACCACTTCAAGCACATCTGCTTTTTTTAGCTCAGACTGCTGACTGGCCTTGGGTAATGATATTTTAAGCGCAGTTTGCTGCTCAAATGTGGTGCTTACCATAAAGAAAATAAGCAACAGAAAAACCACATCAATTAAGGGGGTCAGGTTAACCTTTGGCTCATATAATTGAGTGCGCTGAAAATTCATACTCAGGCCCCGGGTAGGTTCCTATGTTTGTTCACATTACCTCGTTCAATGGTATCAATGAGATGAATGGCCTGCTGCTCCATCACCACCACATACTCACTAATTAAACCGCGAAAATAACGATAGAAAAAGAGCGCGGGTATGGCGACACTCAAGCCTGCCGCTGTAGTTACCAGGGCTTGCGAAATACCACCTGCGAGCTGATTAGCATCACCGACACCATAAGTGACAATAGCAGCAAATACTTTGATCATACCGACTACGGTGCCGAGCAAACCTAACAAAGGCGTAATATCAGCGATGGTACCAAGTGTATTCAAAAAACGTTCGAGTTCGTGGACGACATGGCGGCCGCTTTCTTCGACCGCTTCTTTGAGGATATCTCGTGAACGATGACGATTCAGCAAGGCAGCGGCGAGTACTTCACCAAGCGGAGAACCTTTGCGCAGAGCGGCTAAATGACCATAATTCAGGTCATCTGTAGCTGCCCATGCCTCGACTTTGAGATGTACATCTTCAGGTACAACCTTGCTTCGTCGCAATGTCCAAAACCGCTCAAGCACAATAGCAAGAGCCAGCACTGAACAGAGAATAATAGGCGCCATCAACCAGCCACCCGCCCGAATGAATTCCAGCACTGAGTTACCACTCCTTAAGATACAGATCTGAATTTTAAACTATACAAACCAGTATTGCATATTACCATTGACCCAAAAGTTATATGAAAGTGAAACCATAGGCTTAACAACTACTTGCAGATTGGCGCCAAATAGATTGCCGAATAGACCTGGCATAGTTAACCTCTGGTATCTGCTTATCTGTGAAAAACGTTACTCTGACTGCCCCACAACGTGCCGTATCATAAAGCTCAGTCTTCGCTTTTATATATTTCTCAACAACCTCATTTGCAGGCAATTTAAAGCGATTTCCAAAGCCACTTGATATCACAGCTATTTCGGGATTTATCTTTTCTATAAATGCTGCGG
>CAXMRK010000252.1:0-3486 GCA_964195815.1 uncultured Acidimicrobiia bacterium
GTAGTGATAAACACGCCACCTATCAGCCTTAATCTGGAAAACAAAGATATAACTGAAGACCCGGAGGCAACACCAGCTCTTGGAGTCTTCAGCACAGTTAAGTTGGCGGGTAAAAATATTACTCTTATCCCCGATCTGGACAGATTAAATCAACTGGTAGCTCATGCTGCATATGGGGCATTACCGATTACCCAAATTCTGTAAGCTATAAGCCAATTAATCCTTAAAATCTCCAGACAATTGTTGCAGAATGGCGAGCACAGCAGGACCTGCCGTCTCGGTACGCAACACCCGTGGTCCTAATCTCACAGCGGTAACATTGTTGCTAACCATTGCCGCTACCTCACTTTCAGAAAATCCACCTTCAGGGCCCACTAGAACATCGACTACATTATCTTTGAGCTTTATCTCAGATAAATTCTGATTCGCCAGCGGATCAAGCGCCAAACAGGTTCTCTCGGAAACCGATTGTAAATACTCGGCAAGATAGACTGGTTCTAGTAATAGCGGGAGCTCGCTACGCCCAGATTGTTCACATGCGCTAATAACAACCTGCTGCCAGTGCCGCATTCGACGAATTAAGCGGGCCGCATCAAACTGTAATTCCACCCTTTCTGTATACAGTAGCTGTATAGCAGACACTCCCAGTTCCGTTGCTTTTTGCAGACTATAATCAAGCCGCTCCCCCCTACTCAAGGCCTGGATTAAATTTATTTTCAAGCCTGAAACCGGTAGCCCATTTGTCTGCCCCGTAACCTTTAAGGCAACCGCCTTTTTACTACAGGCGATAATTTCTGCAGCATAATTCTGACCATCACCATTAAATAACTCGACAATGTATCCCGGCCGCAAACGCAATACCCGGGCTAAATAATGTGCCTGTTCACCCTCGAGATGGATGACAGCACCCAGTGAAAGCGTTTGATCTATATAGGCTCGTCGGAGTTTCATTAGCCCTAACCCTGTAATTTATTATCTAGTTATGTAGCCGCCTGCTACTTATCTACAAGCCCGCTCTATACCTTCAATTGCAACTCGGCTCATCAAATTAATTTCATCAGCATTAATCACATAAGGTGGCATAAAGTAGACAACATTGCCTAATGGCCTTAATAACACCCCTTGGTTAAGCCCATATTCATACACTTTCATCCCACGCCGCTGTTGCCAGGGCCAGGGCTCCCGCTGCTCTTTTTCCTTAACCATTTCTATGGCCAATATCATACCTGTCTGACGGATTTCACCTACATGTGGATGATCCTCGAGTTCGGCCACTGAAGATTTCATCAAACGAGCCAGATTGAGGTTGTTTTCAAGCACAGGCTGAGTCTCAAAAATATCCAAAGTTGCTAGAGCCGCTGCACAAGCCAATGCATTTCCAGTATAGCTATGGGAATGCAAAAACCCCTTGAGGCTTACATAGTCTGAGTAGAAGGCCGAATAAACTTCCTCACTGGTTAAAACTGCTGACATCGGCAAATAACCACCAGTTAGAGCCTTCGATAAACACAAAAAGTCAGGGCTAATATCGCCTTGCTCACATGCGAACATAGTCCCGGTACGCCCAAAACCCACAGCGATTTCATCGGCAATAAGATGAACCTTGTACTGATCACACAACGCTCTTAAGCCAGTCAGATAATGAGGATGATACATCCGCATTCCACCCGCACACTGGACTAGTGGTTCCACTATCACCGCACAAATCTCAGCTGAATTAGCTGACAATATCTGCTCCATTTCCTTAAGGCAGCGTACTGCTGCAGCGTAGCTACTTTCTCCGCTTTTAATGTCCCATACTCCGGGAGAAGGCGCCACTATGGGTTCTAGCAAAAGAGAGCCATAGGTATCTTTGAAAAGGCCAACATCACCCAAGGCTAGAGCACCCAGTGTTTCACCATGATAACCACCACTCAGATTCACAAACCGTTGCCGTTTTGGCTCTCCCCGATTAAGCCAGTAATGAAAGCTCATTTTCAACGCAACTTCGATGGCAGACGATCCGTTATCCGCGTAAAACACCCGAGTAAGACGATCAGGGGTTATAGAGACCAGACGTTCTGCCAGAGCAACCGCTGGCTCATGGCTAAAACCAGCTAGCATAACGTGCTCGAGCGTATCTAGTTGTTGCTTAACCGCAGCGCTGATGATGGGATTATTATGCCCAAAAACATTTACCCACCATGAAGAAATGGCATCAAGATATCGTTTACCTTCAAGATCTTCCAGCCAAACCCCCTGACCACTACGGATAGGAATTAGAGGTATAGTTTCATGATCTTGCATTTGGGTACATGGGTGCCATAGCACGGCAAGATCACGTTCTATGAATTCTTTGTTTAGCATATTTCCTCGCGACTGGTATGATTAGTATTTAGTGCAATGAATTATAGACGGATTAAGCAAATGCCACAGAACCTTTCTCTTAAGCAACAACAGACTATAAGCGGCTTTACCTTGATAGAAATCCTGGTTGTAGTTGTGATAATGGGAATCCTTGCCGCCATTATTGTTCCCCGAGTTATGGACCAGCCAGATCAGGCACGGGTCACTAAGGCAAAATCAGATATTCAGTCGCTTTCAACCGCATTAGAAATGTACAAATTACAGAATTACAACTACCCCAGCACAGACCAGGGACTTGAAGCACTCATTTCACGGCCAAATGGACAACCAGAGGCACGCAACTGGAAAACAGGAGGCTATATCGATCGGCTACCAAAAGACCCATGGGGCAACCCCTATAAATTCCTTAGCCCTGGAGCACACGGATTATATGACGTGTTTTCACTCGGTGCTGATGGGGTTTCTGGAGGCGATGGTATCAATCAGGATATTGGTACCTGGACTGAATAATTCCACTAAGAATCCGACATCCTGTGACTTCTCTATTCTCATTGAAAACACAGCGAGGCATGACCTTACTTGAAATTATTGTAGTGCTGGTCATTACAGCAAGCTTGGCTAGCCTGGTTGTTTTACGTTTCAATAACCACAATGACGACCATTTAAGGTTAGACACTGAACGCTTTGCTGCGCTTTTTCAACAACACTGTCAGGACAGTATGCTATTGAGCCAAATCCGCGGATTAAGCCTGACAGAACGCGGCTATCAATTCTGGTATCGTGCTGACAATCAATGGCACGATGCCGCACACGGGAAAAAACTATATCGTCCAAGAGAATGGGCTGGTGACTGGGACCTTGAACTTATTATTAATGGTCTACCCGAAAGCATTAATTCTGGCCTCAATAGCAATACTCAAAAACCGCAGTTAATTTGTATGGCTGACGGGCTGTTGCCTTTGTTTTCACTCCGAGTCAGCAGCCAACAACGGAATATTTCAGGCCTTGAGCTAATCAGCAATAATGGTAAATACATTCGTCTGGATAGCATCTTATGAGCCTGCAAAAATCCAGCAGGCAGACTACCGGATTTACTCTTCTTGAGGTGTTAATCGCAATGACCATCATTGGTATTGCTTT
>CAXMRK010000253.1:0-9755 GCA_964195815.1 uncultured Acidimicrobiia bacterium
AATTGCACGAACATCAGCAAAATCGACATTGACCAGACCTGGCAATGTAATCAGTTCAGCAATTCCCTGAACAGCATCCTGCAACACATTGTTTGCCGCACGAAACGCATCCTGGAAGGTGGTATCACCACCTAAGACTTCCAATAGCTTGGTATTTGGTATTGTAATCAGAGAGTCCACATGTTTACGTAGCTCATCAAGCCCCTGCTCTGCAATTTTCATTCTCTTGCGACCTTCCAGAGCAAATGGCTTGGTCACCACTGCAACGGTCAGGATATCGAGCTCTTTAGCTATTTTGGCAATTTCTGGTGCAGCTCCAGTACCTGTGCCACCGCCCATACCTGCGGTGATAAAGACCATGTCTGCATCACGTAGCGCATCAATAATTCGCTCTCTGTCTTCAAGCGCAGCTTGCCGTCCAACTTCAGGATTAGCACCAGCACCCAATCCTTTAGTTACGTTGATACCCAATTGCAGGATCGAATCTCCACGATAGTCGCGCAACGCTTGCGCATCGGTATTCGCGGCAATGAATTCCACCCCTTCAATATTACTTTCCACCATTTGTGCAACCGCGTTGCCGCCGCCACCGCCAACTCCAATTACTTTTATTACCGCTGCCGGGGTATAACTCTCTTCCATTTTAAACGCCATTTTCCGTCTCCTTGCTTCGCACTAAATAATTCTCCGGTTTTCTGATCAGGCATGTCTCTATGGACATTTTTACCGCTTAAACTTCCGACCTGGAGAAACTCAAATTAAACCTATATACCCATTACTTCTTATTGCTTAAAAATTCCCATCGAAAAAATTCTTGATTGCACTGAACATGGAACCACCCTTTGGTGATTTACCCTCAGTGGCAACTCCATTCATTTCTTTGCTGCCATATAACAGCAAACCGACACCTGATGAATAAATATGATTATTCACAACATCAGATAATCCCGTTACATTTCGAGGTGCGCCTAGTCGTACAGGCATATGGAATACCTCCTCTGCTAACTCAACAACACCTTCCATTTTTGCCCCGCCTCCGGTAAGTACCAGGCCTGCCGGCACCATATTTTCAAATCCACTACGACGTAACTCATCCCGTACCAGAGACAGTAATTCCCGATAACGCGCTTCTACAACCTGGGCTAGCGTGCGTCTTGCAAGACGGCGTGATACCCGATCACCTACACTGGGAACCTGAATTGACTCATCTGCTTTTGTTAGTTGCTCAAGTGCACAGGCATATTGAATTTTGATGTCTTCAGCATGTTGTGTAGGTGTCCTCAATGCTACCGCGATGTCATTGGTTGCCTGATCACCTGCAATAGGGATGCAACAGGTATGGCGGATTGCCCCCTGTCTAAACACGGCAAGATCAGTAGTCCCAGCACCAATATCAACCAGGCAAATACCAAGATCTTTTTCATCCTGAGTGAGCACTGCTTCACTGGCTGCCAGTTGTTGCAGTATCAGGTCGTCTGTTACCAGTCCACAACGCTGTACACACTTGGTAATATTCTGTACTGCAGCACGTGCAGCAGTGACCACATGCACCAGCACTTCCATACGCACACCCGACATACCTATGGGTTGGCGAATACCATCTTGTTCGTCAATAATATATTCCTGTGGCAATACATGGATAATTTGCTGATCTGCTGAAACATTCACAGCACGGGCAGAATCCAGCACTCTATCAACATCACCTTCACTAACTTCACGGTCCTTAATACCAACAACCCCGCGTGAATTTAAGCTACGGATGTGATTGCCTGTAATCCCAGCATAAACTGAGTTTATTTCGCATCCGGACATTAACTCAGCTTCGCCAATAGCCCGCTGAATAGACTGTTCAGTTGATTCAATATCCACGACAACGCCACGTTTCAAACCGCGCGAAGGATGCGAGCCAAGCCCGACAACTTCCACTGTACCGTCTTCTTTCAGCTCCCCAACAATTGCAACAATTTTTGAGGTTCCGATATCTAGACCCACTATCAGTGTTTGATCAATTTTCTTTGGCATTGCTGCTATTTCCCCAATCCGTTCACTGCTAAAACCCATTGACCCTGGCTATTATTTAGTTCATACATCACGAATTCTCTGACCACTCAACTGCAAAACCATTGGTGTAACGGAGATCAATACTCTTTGGTATACGTAAACCATTTTCGGTAAGTGCATTCCAGTTACCCACCAGTCTTTGTAATCGTGGCAAAACATTTTCTCGACCAAGCATTACCCGTGTTTGGTTTGTTAGTTTGAGTTCCCAGGCGCCGCGTTCATACAAATGCAGATCATCAACTTCCAGTGATATTTCACCCAAACGTTTACTCGCCTGCTGCCAGAAAGTAACGACATCGCTTACCTGATCATCCGGGCCCTGTAAATATGGCAAACCCTGTATTTGTTCAGCAGCAGGCACTGAGAAGGCTTTGCCATATTCGGAAATTAATTTATCTTTACCCCAATGAGCAACTGCCATGTATTCCAATACGCGCACTTCAATGGTGTCCGGCCAAAGGGTTCTTGCCTGTGCTGATGAGACCCAGGGGATTTCCTCAGTTAGTGCCCGTACCTGGTCGAGATCAACGGTAAAGAATCCTCCATTGACCTCTGGTTCCAATACCGATTTAACTTGATTCGCATTGACTCGTTGTAGTGGACCACTAATATTTAACCAACGAATTGGCCATTTATCGGCACCTAACATGCCTGAAGTGAGCCAGGTAAAAACTAGAGCTGTTAGGGTTATCACAAGTATTACGCCAATCAGGCCACCACGAATTTCACCTCGTTGCAGATAAGCTAGAGTATGTGAAGTCATCACTCTCTACCTTCCTCGATACTGGTTTCCAGTATCTTCCACACCAACTGGTCAAATCCGATTCCCATCTCAACTGCGGCTTGTGGAATCAATGAATGGTCGGTCATTCCTGGAATTGTATTCACTTCCAGAAACCAGGGCTTGCCGAGTTCATCAAGAATAAAATCAACCCTACCCCAGCCTTGCGCGCCAAGAACATGGAACGCCTTTTTTGAAAGTTGCTGTAACTCAGCTTCTACATCTGCATCTAATCCACAAGGACAAAAGTAATTTGTTTTATCTGATTCATACTTCGCTTCATAGTCATAAAACTCATTTGCAGGCTCAACCGCAATTAAAGGCAAACAGTGTTGGCCAATAATTCCTGCAAAGTACTCCCGACCTTCTATTCCCGGCTCTACCATGACTGTATTGCTATATTTTGCTGCTAGCTGAATCGCCTCTGTTAATGCTTCAGCCTTAGAAACTTTACTGATACCAACAGAAGACCCCTGGTCGACTGGTTTTACGAATAGAGGAAGTTTGAAAGCTTTAAAGATGTCTTCACTGTTATCCCGGCCAGCTGCTGTAAGGATAAAATCAGTAGTTGGAATACCTACGCTTTTCCAAATCTGCTTGGAACGCACTTTATCCATGGTCAGGGCAGAACCCAATACATTACTACCTGTGACTGGAATTTTAAGTAGCTTGAGTGCACCGGTAAGACTTCCGTCTTCACCGCCTGTGCCATGCATCAGGTTGAGCACACGACTGACGTTGCCACGTTCAATTTCAGCAAACAATGCACGCGCACCATCAATAACCACATGCTCGATACCCATACGTGCAAGAGCTGCAGCAACCGACTGCCCACCTGCAAGTGATACCTCGCGTTCAGGGCTATCGCCACCTACAGCCAAAGCAACCCGACCAAATTGTTTAGCATTGGTGAAAACATTGCTCATGCATCACCCCCATCATGGCTAAACTGTCCCTGGGTTCTTAACAGACTGGCCACTGAACCAATATCACCTGCACCCATCAGCAGCACCAGATCATTATTTTTCAGAATTGCTGGCAACTGACCAGGCAGAGCATGTACATCATCAATCAATACAGGATCTACCCTCCCGCGACTGCGTACAGCACGACAAAGAGATCGCGCATCAGCACCCGGGATGACATCTTCACCTGCAGGATAAACATCGGTAATTACCAAAGCATCAGGCTCAGCTAATACCTGGGAAAAATCATCAAAAAGTTCACGTGTGCGGCTGTATCTATGCGGCTGGAACACTACTACTAAGCGACGATCAGGCCAGCCATTTCTAGCTGCTTCAAATGTCACCGCCAATTCTGTTGGGTGATGTCCATAATCTTCTAATACGGTGACGCTGCCGGTGCTGATTGCTAACTCACCTACCTCTGCAAAGCGCCGACCAATGCCAGCAAAGTCACTTAAGGCGGCTTGCATTGCTTCGGGTTTAACGCCTAATTCCCAGGCTGTAGCAATTGCACCAAGTGCATTCCTGACATTATGTACACCAGGCAATGCCATTTTCATAGTCACAGGGCTGCTTTGATTGGGTAAAATCACGTCAAAAATCATTTGCCGACCTTGCTGTAAAATATTTTCAACACGGATGTCAGCTTCTGGGTCCTGCCCATAGGTCAAAGTAGTACGACTGACATCTACAGCAATCCGCTTAACTTCCGGATCATCTATGCAGAGTATCGAGACACCATAAAACGGTAAGTGATGAATAAATTCCAGGAAAGCCTGACGCAGTTTTTCAAAATCCTGACCGTAGGTTTCTAAATGATCATTATCAATATTTGTAATAACGGCCATCATTGGCTGCAGCAGCAAGAATGAGCCATCACTTTCATCAGCTTCAGCAACCAGGTACTCTCCGCTGCCCAATCGAGCATGACTGCCAAATGCATTAACCAACCCACCAATGACAAAGGTCGGGTCAAGCTGGGCTTCTGCCAAAATGGCTGCTAGCAGACTGGTTGTTGTGGTTTTACCATGAGTTCCCGCAACTGCAATACCCTTCTTAAAGCGCATTAACTCTGCCAACATCTCTGCCCGTGGGACAATCGGAATTCTCTTTTCCCGAGCTTCCTGTAATTCCGGGTTGTCTGCAGGTATCGCTGTTGAGGCAACCACCACATCAGCAGCGCTAACATTCTCAGCGTGGTGGCCAATTTGAATATTTATACCTACTTTCTGTAAATGCTCAGTTACTGCAGATGCTTTTAAATCTGATCCAGACACTTGATAACCAGAGTCTGCGATAACTTCGGCAATCCCACTCATACCGGCTCCACCAATTCCCACAAAATGAATATGTGAGATGCGGTGCATTTGACCTGTATTTGATTTATGTTTGCGTATTGTCATCTGCATAACTCACGGCAACGGTCGGCAACAATTTGTGCTGCATGCGGCAAAGCTTGTTTCCTTGCTGCTTGAGCCATCTGAATTAATTTATCTCTACTGGATGTCAAACTTGCCAACACTTTTGACAGCTCTTCTGCACTCAGGCTAGATTCCTGCATGATTCTTGCTGCACCTGCTGACGCCAGGTATTCAGCATTTCTTGTTTGATGGTCATCAACAGCCGCGGGAAATGGAATAAATAGCGCTGGCAATCCTGCTGCTGCAATCTCGGCAACAGTCAATGCACCGGCTCTACAAATTACTAAATCTGCCCACTCATATGCAGTTGCCATATCCTGAATAAATTCGTCGACTTCAGCTTTCACAGCTGCTGTCATGTAGCGATCACGTGTAGCCGTCGCCCGCCCCCTGCCCGCCTGATGACGAACAGTAATTTGTTGCTCCAAAGGCAATCTTGCAAGCGCCTCCGGAAGAACTCGGTTCAGTGCATCTGCGCCTTGTGAACCGCCTAAAACCAGGATCCGTACTGGCCCACTGCGTTCTAACAATCGTTGTTCTGGTGCAGCAATCCCAAGGATGCTTTCACGTACAGGATTACCCACTGTCCGCGCTGATTTGGTCTTTGGAAAACTATCAGGGAAACCCTGGAAAATTGTCTTTGCCCAGCGCGACAGTATTTTATTAGTCATACCTGGGACTCGATTCTGTTCATGAATCACTAACGGAATTCGCCGTAAACGTGCAGCTAATCCACCGGGCCCTGCTACATAACCGCCCATTGACAACACCGCGCAAGGTGCGAATTTTTTAAGTATTCGATTTGCTTGCTGTAATGCACGGATAACTTTAAAGGGTGCCGCTAGCCAACCTTTTATCCCTTTACCTCGAACCCCTTGAATCTCAATTATATGCAGTGGATATCCATGTTCAGGCACCAGCTGACTCTCGAGTCCTTTTTGGGTACCCAACCAGGCAACATCAACTCCGTTGTTACGCAATTCATCAGCAACCGCCAGGCCTGGGAAGATATGCCCACCAGTACCCCCCGCCATTACCATTACTCTTGCTTGCTTAGCAGTCATGGGAGTACCCCGCCAATTCACGCCGACGAACAATCCTGGGATCTGTTTCAAGGTCTAATTCGTATTTAATCCGCAGCACTAAACCCACCGCAATACAGGTCATTAAAATACTTGAACCGCCTGATGATATCAGTGGCAATGTCAGACCTTTGGTTGGTAAAACACCCATGTTTACACCCATGGATACCAGCGCCTGGAAACTTAACCAGAGCCCCACACCATAGGCCAGGTAGCCAGCAAACGGACGTTCTGCTTTTACTGATGCAAGGCCGACCATCAAGATACGACCAATAAGGGCAACGAAGAGGAGCATTAGAACTAGCACACCCATCAGCCCCATTTCTTCTGCATATACCGAGAAAATAAAATCAGTATGTGCTTCAGGCAGGTAAAATAACTTCTGGATACTACCGCCCAGACCTACTCCGAACATTTCGCCTCTACCGATTGCTATTAGCGCCTGGGTCAACTGAAAACCTGAATTGAATGGATCCGCCCAAGGATCCATAAAGCTGACAATCCTGCGTAAGCGATAGGGTTCCATAGCCGCCAACACAAACACAGGCGATATAAGTACAACCAATGTAATGATATGTTTCCACGCAGCACCAGCTAAAAACAGCATGCCACCGACAATAAATGTAATCACAACTGCACTACCAAGATCTGGCTGCAAGAGCAATATAACCATGTATAAGCCAGAAACAAACAAGGGCTTAAGCGTGGCAAAGAAATTTGTCTGAATAGCTTCCTGATGCCTTACCAGATAACCAGCCATATAGATAATTAGCATTAATTTCGCTGCTTCAACTGTCTGGAAGTTCATCACCCCTAAATGTATCCAACGAGTAGAACCATTAACGGTATGGCTGAGACCCGGAATAAACACCATCAGCAGCACCAGGGCGCCTAACAGCATCATTGGGCGAGAAATCTTATACAGAAAACCTGTTGAAATAAATGTAAATGGTAGCGCACAGAGTATGCCGAGAATCAAATAAGCTGCATGCCTCCAAGTATAATAATGACTTCCCAGACCCTGGCCTTCAGCCACGGCAATTGAAGCTGAACCGACCATAATAAGACCAATCGCAGCAAGCAATACAGCCGGGATCAAGATCCACATATCCAGGCCAATCTGTTGTTTAATGCTACCAAAACGCCTGGCCTGTGTTGTGGCCCCGGTGTTACTGGTTAGTATTGATTGTCGATATGCCATCAGTAATCCGTTATCGAATTTTCAGGGTCGCTAGACCCACCAAAACTAAAATTACAGAAATAATCCAGAAGCGCACGATCACCCGTGGCTCAGGCCAACCTTTAAGCTCAAAATGATGGTGAATAGGGGCCATACGGAAAATTCGTTTACCGGTCAATTTGAACGAGGCCACCTGTAAAATCACCGATACGGTTTCCATCACAAACACACCCGCCATGATGAAAAACACGAGTTCCTGTCTGATGATCACAGCTACCAATCCCAGTGCTGCACCCATGGCAAGGGCGCCAATATCACCCATAAATACTTGAGCCGGATAGGTGTTAAACCAGAGGAACCCCAGGCCAGCGCCGGAAAGCGCACCGCAAAATATCGCCAGCTCACCTGCACCTGGGACATATGGCATAGACAGATATTCAGAAAATACTGCATGCCCGGCAACATAAGAAAAAATGCCTAATGCACCGGCAATTAGAACCGTTGGCATAATAGCCAAGCCATCGAGACCGTCAGTCAAATTAACGGCATTGGACGAGCCAACAATCACAAAATATGTCAGTAAAATAAATACACCACCACTCAATGGCAGCAGAACTGATTTAAAGAAAGGCACAATCAATAGTGTTGTGGTTGGCGTCTCAGAGGTGTATAAAATAAATACAGCTGCTGCTAAACCGATAATTGACTGGCTTAAATATTTCCATCGTGAAGCCATACCATTGGGATCTTGCTTAACAATTTTTTTGTAATCATCAATCCAGCCCACAACTCCAAAAGCAAGTGTCACCAACACCACCAACCAGATAAAACTGTTACTCAGGTCACCCCAAAGCAATGTGGATAAAACCACAGCGAGTAATATCAACGCACCTCCCATTGTAGGTGTGCCTGCTTTGACAAAATGAGTTTCAGGACCATCGCTACGAATAGGTTGTCCACCCTGAGAACGACTCATCCGGCGGATAAATCCTGGCCCAACCATTAATGAGATAGCTAGTGCGGTCAGCGCACTCAGAATACTGCGTAATGTAATGTAGGAGAAAACTGAAAAATCAGTATTAAACTCACTCAACCACTGGCTTAACCAAAGCAACATTAAATAGCCTCCTTGTGCAGATTGGACTCATTACAGGCTGGCTTGTTGTTCAACAAAGCACTCGCCAAATCTCCCATTCCCATACTGCGCGAGCCTTTAACCAGGCAAACAACGCCTGGATGAATGAGTTCTAATATGTCAGCAAGCAATTCCGTTTTATTTACATAGTGGCAAGCGTTCTGACCGAAACCTTCTACGCTGTATTGGCTCTGTTCTCCAACTGCAAATAAACGTTGTACACCGAGAGCAGCTGCTGCCTCTCCCATTTCTTTATGCAGCTTTGAACTGTTGCTGCCTAATTCCGCCATATCACCGAGAACCAACCAGGCGACTTCACCTTCTTTGAGATCTCCAGTCATTACAGAAACTCCAGCATACAGAGAGGCTGGATTGGCGTTATAACTGTCGTCAATAACTTTCCAACCACCATCGGAAAATTGAGTGTTAAGGCGCCCAGCTACTGATGGGACATTTTCTAAACCTTGCTTTATTACATCCAGTGGAATTTCCAAAACCTGCAAGACTGCAACAGCAGCTAAGGCGTTCATGCGATTATGCTGGCCTGGAAGTGGAATCTGACAATTTAAAATCAGCCCTGCTGGTGTCTGCAGATCAAAGAATTTTGTGGTTAAACTTGCTGAGACATCGCTACCTGCCTGACTCCCAAATGTAAGTCTTTTTGCCTTACCGAGCTGCTCCTGCCAAAGGGATAACCATGGTTCATCTGCGTTAATAATCGCGGTTCCTGTGCTCTGCAATCCGGCATAGATTTCGCCTTTTGCTTTGGCCACGCCCTGCAAATCTCCAAACCCTTGTAAATGTGCTGGTCCCACATTGTTCAGCAATGCGATATCTGGCTGGCAAATCCCACAAAGATATGCGATATCACCTGGATGACTTGCGCCCAATTCAAGCACTGCAAATTCGTCTGCTGGGTCAAGCTCCAATAGGGTCAAAGGCAAACCAAGCTCATTATTCAGATTTCCGCGCGTCATTAGCACCTGATACTGCTGTGTGAGCACACTTCCTAACATCTCTTTTACAGTGGTTTTACCATTGCTACCAGTCACCGCGATGACTGTCAGATTATTTTCACTGCGTAATTTAGCAAGCCAACTGGTAGCAAGTTTGCCAAGTGCCAGTTGCAC
>CAXMRK010000254.1:0-2818 GCA_964195815.1 uncultured Acidimicrobiia bacterium
GCAATGGCAAGCATGGATAGATGGACTGAAAAATAACCGCGTTTCAGCTGATCGACGTGCGTTGCGAATCAGGCCAGATAATTTTATTTGGCAATGGTATGGCACCGACTGTTGCATAGAATTTGCACTGCCTGCTGGAAGTTACGCTTCAGTTGTATTGGCTCAGGCATTTTCTCTACACCAAAAGGATAGTTTCATCAAATGAACAAATTTCAGATCAAAGGCACTTCAGGGACGGTTAGTGGCAAAAAATGGCCATTGGCTGAGCTTGTCTCAGTAGGCTCTGATCCAGAGAATAATGTGGTGCTCAATGGTGATCAGATAGCACCGCAGCACGCTCGGTTTGAAACCACAGATGTCGCTGTTAATCTCAAAGCTTTGCAGGGCGATGTGTATGTTAACGGTGAACAGATCACAGAAGCTGGATTGGGTTCTGGTGATGAAATTCGTTTTGGTAACCACCGCTTTATGTTACAGGCCCCAGGTTTGAAGCCAGAACGAGTGCTGAGACCAACAGCAGCCGAGAAAAAACCCAGAGTGGGTCTCTGGGCTTTATTATTGGTTGCTGCAGTAGCTGGAGCAGGTTTTGCTGCCTGGCAAAAAGGGTTATTACCTTTTTAACTAAACAAATGAATTTATTAATTGAGCAAACGCGCCATGCGGGTACGCATTTCACGGATTAGCTGTGGGTCATTCGCTAGCTCAAAGGCCGCAATCAAACTGCGTTGTGCCAGTCCTTCTTCATATTCTCGGTTTCGTTGTAGTAGTTCTAGCAATAGCTCCATACCCGCTCGGTAATTACCACTGACTAAGGCGTAAGCCGCTAGATGATAACGGGACTTATGGTCATCAGGGTTGTTATCAAGCGCTTCTCTCAGCTCTGTTTCAGTTGCTGATTCAGCTAGCGCCTGGCTAAATTCCAGTGCACCTGAAAGTGCCTTAGCCTCCAGACTATCACGGATTTCAAGCGGTAATGATTGCAGAATACCGCTGGCGAGCTCAGTTTCACCCAATTGCATTTGTACCCGTGCCAGCTTCAGCTTAAGGTCATGGTCATCAGGCCTCTCACCGAACTGTTCTTCGAGCATAGTACGGGCGGTTTCCAGTTGACCACTGTTGATGGCTTGTTCAATAAGTTCTTCGGCAGTAACAACTTTTTCTGGTAACAGAGCCACAATTTTTTCACGAATAACAGATTCTGGTTGTACACCCATAAAGTGATCTGCAACTTGACCCTGTTTTAGCATTAGCACCGTTGGTAAGGATTGCACTCCCATTTGTCCGGCGAGTTCTTGTTGCTCATCGGCATTAACCGTGACCATTTTTACCTGATCGCTAAATTCAGTCACCAGCTTATCGAGTATGGGCGTCAATGTTTTACAGGGTTGGCACCAGTCCGCCCACACATCAACTAACACAAGTTTTTCGTTGGAGGCGTGAATTGCTTCAGCTTCAAAATTTGCCGCGGTACCTTCAATAATATTAGGGTTTGACTGATCCATTTAGACTTCCAGCTTGATTATCGTAATTTGAACTCAATATTAGAGATGTATGGTTGAACTTACCAGCTTTCAAGCTGCCCAGAACCAAACAATTATGCTTTGATACAGTAATCTTGAATTGTTTTAATTGTTACTTATAAAAATTAAAAAGAAAAACCTATGAGAAAAGAAATAATTGATCGCGAGAAGTCAAAGGATATGTCCCATCTGCGAGGGCTGATTCCTTACGTCACCCGTTACCGAAAATATATATTCCTGGCACTGTTATTTCTGGTCCTCGGTGCTGCTACAACCTTGTATTTCCCAGTGGCCCTGCGGCATGTTATTGATCTAGGGTTTGCTGAAGAACAAAGTGACAAAATAAACCAATATTTTTGGGCGATGTTTGTCGTTTCCATCTTAATGGCAATATTTACTTCCTTGCGTTTTTACTGGGTATCCTGGCTTGGGCAGCGAGTAGTCACTGATATCCGTAAAGATGTATTTTCCCGTGTAGTAGGTATGTCTCCAGCATTTTTTGAGTCTACCCGTACCGGAGAGATTTTATCTCGTATTAATACCGACACCACCTTAGTGGAAAGTGTCGTCGGTAGTACTTTTTCTATAACCCTGCGTAGTTCATTTATGCTGGTGGGGTCTATGGCGATGATGATTGTGTCCAGCCCCAGGTTGGCGGGTATGATTTTACTGCTGATCCCCTTTATTGTTATACCGATTATCCTTTTTGGTCGAAAAGTCAGAGTGCTCTCGAAAGACTCTCAAGATCGCATAGCCGACAGTTCAGCTCTGGCGACAGAAACCATTTACGCCATCCATACTGTGCAATCATACGCACAGGATCAGCGCGAAAATAAACGTTATTCCAAATCGGTTGTACAGGCATTTCAGACTTCAGTTAAACGTATTGCTGCAGCTACCATGATGAGCATGGCAGTTGTAATTATGGTGCTGGGAGGGATTGTTTTTGTGCTCTGGCTGGGTGCGCAGGCGGTCATTGAGGGCAGTATGACCGCAGGAACTTTAAGCCAGTTCCTGCTTTATGCCATTATCGCTTCATCCACTGCTGGCGGGCTGACGGCAGTGTGGGGTGAATTGCAACGAGCCGCTGGTGCTTTGGAAAGAATTACCGAATTATTAAATATGCGTAGTGACATACGTTCACCAGATAATGCACACATATTTAGTCGCAAAGTGAAGGGCGATATTCGTTTGACAGAGGTTAGTTTTGCATATCCTTCACGGCTGGAACAAGCAGTAATAGAGGATGTTAGCCTGGATATAAAATCAGGCGAAACCATTGCGCTGGTTGGGCCATC
>CAXMRK010000255.1:0-1844 GCA_964195815.1 uncultured Acidimicrobiia bacterium
AGCTCACGCTCACCTTGGAGCACATGTACAGTTACCGCTGCCTGGTTATCTTCAGCAGTTCAGAATGTTTGCGATGCCTTGGTAGCAATCGTTGTATTTTTCTCAATTAACTTAGTTAATATGCCACCCATGGTTTCGATACCCAGTGACAGTGGAGTAACGTCAAGCAATAAAACATCTTTCACATCGCCTGCAAGCACGCCACCTTGAATAGATGCGCCCATGGCAACAGCTTCATCCGGGTTTACATCCTTACGTGGTTCTTGACCAAATAATTTGGTAACTGCTTTCTGAACCAGAGGCATACGGGTCTGACCACCGACTAAAATTACGTCGTCCAAATCAGATATGCTCAAACCAGCATCTTTCAACGCGGTTTTACAGGGACCTAATGTACGCTCGACTAAATCACCAACCAGTGATTCCAGTTTAGCCCGGGTCAATTTAATGTTCATGTGCTTAGGACCAGAAGCATCCGCGGTAATATAAGGCAGATTAACTTCGGTCTGTTCAGTGGTTGAAAGCTCGATCTTGGCACGCTCAGCTGCTTCACGCAGACGCTGCAGTGCCAGTGGATCATTACGCAGATCAAAGCCCTGGTCTTTCTTGAACTCTTCGACTAAATAATCGATAACACGCTTGTCAAAATCTTCACCACCGAGGAATGTATCGCCATTTGTAGACAACACTTCAAACTGGTGCTCGCCATCGATATCAGCAATTTCGATGATAGATACATCAAAGGTACCACCACCCAGATCATAAACTACGAGTTTACGATCACCGACTTTCTTGTCCATACCATATGCCAATGCAGCCGCTGTTGGCTCATTGATAATACGTTTGACTTCTAAGCCCGCAATTTTCCCTGCGTCTTTAGTTGCCTGCCGCTGGGAGTCATTGAAGTACGCAGGAACAGTAACAACTGCCTGAGTTACATCTTCACCGAGGTAATCTTCGGCGGTTTTTTTCATTTTCATCAATACCAATGCTGAAACTTCAGGTGGTGCCATTTTTTTACCATTGGCTTCAACCCAGGCGTCTCCATTGTCAGCTTCGACAATTTTATAAGGCACCAGATCAACATCTTTTTGCACAACATCTTCTTTGAATTTACGTCCAATCAAACGCTTAATGGCGTACAGTGTATTTTCAGGATTAGTTACTGCCTGACGTTTAGCAGGCTGACCCACTAATACTTCGCCGTCTTTGGCAAAGGCTACAACTGATGGCGTGGTACGGTCACCCTCTGCATTTTCAATCACTTTAGGTGAGCCACCTTCCATTACCGAAACACAGGAGTTTGTGGTACCAAGGTCAATACCGATAATCTTACTCATGTTTATTCTCCAAAATAATTTAAGCTTTCAATAGTTATAAATATGGGGGCATTGGTTTTCAGTTCAAGCAGAAAACCAATATTTATCAAACTTTTATTGCGCAACCACTACCATTGCCGCACGTATCAAGCGCTGATTAAGCGTGTAGCCTTTCTGAATAACTTCAATAACGCTACCCGATTTAACACCCGGCATTGGGATCATGCTTACCGCTTCATGGAACTCAGGATTGAATGCTTCGCCAACGGGGTTAATGACAGCCAGGCCGAATTTCTCCATTGCCTTGCTGAACATTTTCAAGGTCAGCTCACTACCCTCACGTAAAGTTTCAGCTGAAGCATTTTCGGCTTCCAAACCGCGTTCAAAAGTATCGTGAACTGGAAGCAACTCTTTCATGAATGAATCCAAAGCAAATTTACGCGCCTTATCAATTTCCCGAGCTGCCCGAGTACGTGAGTTCTGGGCTTCTGCTTGCTGGCGTAATAATGCATCTTTGTGCTTATC
>CAXMRK010000256.1:0-3477 GCA_964195815.1 uncultured Acidimicrobiia bacterium
GTTTCTGCGCTGGCATCGACCGCACCCCAACCAACAAACAAACCAGGGTTGCTGGAGTTATATAACTCGACTGCCGCCTGTTCAATGGCCTCAAGATCGAGGTTTGTTATTGTCTCGCTGGGTGTATATTCCGGTAACTCAGAGACCTCACCAGGAAACAATTGCAGATTGACCGGTATTTCAACAAAAACCGGCCCCGGCTCACCATCGTTGGCGATGCGATATGCCTCAAAAATACTGGGGACAATCTGTTCATGGGTTTCGGCTTTAAAGGTTTTTTTGGTTATCGGTGCCAACAAGGCGTGCTGGTCCATCTCGTGCAGCTGATAAGTTCTGTTGTTTGCAGTATGGATACCCCCCGAAACAATCAGCATGGGAATACCATCAAGAAAAGCCTCGCCAATACCACTAGCAGCATGGGTAACCCCCGCTGCCGGAACAATTAACAAGGTACCGATGCTGTTTGAAGTACGACTGATGGCATCCGCCATAAAAGCTGCGCCGCCCTCATGGGTTACCAAAACTGGCTGAATGGACTCAGAGTTATTCAGCTCATCATAAATTTCAGTGTTGTGAACACCGGGGATTCCAAAGGTGTGTTTAACGCCGATTTGCTCAAGCGCGTATCGCGCTAGCCAGGCACCAGATTTTTTCATTTATTCTCTCGCATATTGTCGATAGCTGTTCATCATAACAGCGCCTTTAAGGCGTTAACGGTTTATTGCTAATAGAACGCGCGGCCATGCGTGCGTTTAAAATACAATTTGAGATAAAAGTTCCCTCAAGCGACTTTAATCCGCTGATCCCGCCGCCACCAAAACCTGCGGCCTCTCCAGCAGCATACAGCCCCGGTATTGGCTTGCCCGTAGTTGAAAGCACCCGAGATTGCAAATCGGTCTGGATGCCACCCATACTTTTACGACTCACTATAAACTCTCTTACAGCTACCAGCGGCATGGCTTTAGGATCCATTATTTTTTGGAACTTGCAGGTACGTGATTTATCGCCTCGCCAGCGCCTGACCTGTGCGATTCGGCGCAACTGATCATCGTTATGAAAAGTTTCCCCAAGGGAAATCTGCTCATCATAGCGGCCAATGGCTTGCTCAATATTAGCCAACTGCACTTCACCTGAACCAACCGTTTGGCTGTTGCGATTGAGCTGATTCATTTTTTCGACCAGCTCATCCAGGCTGTTGGCAACAACCACATCTTCACACTCGTTAACTAAATAGTTCAACAGTTTGTGATTACCTTTGAGGATTTCACGAATTAATTGAAACACCTTACGGTCACGAAAAGCCGGATTACTTTCTGCGCCAGATACAGCCACTTCTTTTAAGGCAATACGCCAATTCATGACCTGCCAACTATAACCATGCGGGTCTTGTGCAATCCGTTTACATACCTCATGGGTATCAAACCCGGTGACTAAAGGTATCGGTCCGAAACGTTTTCCTGTTGGATCTAGCCAAAGCGCTGATTTGGGAGGAATCAAACTCAGACCCTCCTGCTGAAACCTGGGCTTGGGATGATGTATACCCGCGGCATAATTCCACATTTGCTCCAGGTTTACGACATTGCCATCTATTTTTTCAACCGCGTCATGGAGTGTGCCATCAGCATAAAAATGGGCGCCATTGAGAATATGTTCTGGTGGCCGCCCCCAGGTTTTATCCCACTCTTTTTTGACCCGGTCGATATCGCCATTAATACCACCGCAAGCAACTATTGTTATCGGCGCATTGATTTCAAAGGTCTCGCCACTAGCCTCGATAATTCCCTGAACACCAGTCACTGCCTGGTTATGGGTAATTAATGTTTCAACTTTATGCCCAAACAAGCAACTCAGATTTTTTGCTTTCGGGTGCCCCTTAAGTTCGGCAATGAGGCTCTGCATCAAGTGTTGGCCAGTACCCCAAACTACGTGATAGCGGGGCAGTGAGTTGCCCTCACCGTTGAGCCCTCTTTCTACCCAATGCGGAATCGGGAAAAACTTGACCCCTTTCGGTGTCAGCCAGTTGTAAATATCATCAACACTGCGATTAACATAGAGTTCGGCCCATTTTTTTGGCCAAATATCAGCATCAGTAAATTGGGCGAATGAGCACCAGTCCCGCAGTGCAGTTTCCGGACTATCCTGGATTCTATTCAGCCGCTGTATCGGGGTATTAACCAGTGCCATACCGCCGAAGGATTCTTTCGCGAGGCCACCAAAGTTTTCGCTAGTATCACGGTCAATAATCAGCACATTCAAATCATCGTCCAGCAATTCAAGCGCGGCGGTAATACCTGCCAGACCGCCACCGATAATGGTGACATCGAATGTTGATTGTGTTGGCATGACTTGTCCTCGTTAAATGTGCCACCTTAGCGATGCCTACTACCATAACAAACTTAGGCTATTTATTAGCTAGTTTTTGTTGTTGTAATTTTTACTCTAATGTTTTTAATTCTGGCCAACTCTCGGGTTTTCCCAACATTTCTTCTTTTTAATTCATTAAAAATATTCATGATTTTTGTTGCATAGATAGATTGCTCAAAATTAAAAGGCTTAATTAATTCATTAAAACATTCATCATCACGGAAAAAATCCCCATGTGGATCGAGGCACAAAAACCAGTGCTTCCATCCGTTTTCCAATTTATTTAAGTTTTGTACTATTTCTAAAGCCTCATCTCGTTGTCCGGCCAATGCTAAAATTTGTGTGGCATGACGCTTACACTTAAGCACACGTTTAATTGCAAAATAATAGGGAAATGCAATGAAAAACCTTTTCAAATATTTTAGCTTATTCTTGATATGTTTAAGCCTTTTACCAATTGGGGCGACCGCGAGTGAAAAGCAAGCTTTCGGCACAGACACCCTTTACCGCGAAATCATTCGTACCGTTGCTGATGTCGACTTTAAGGCTATGGCCGCCGCTTATCATCCAGATGCAGTCCTGGTCACAGAAAAAAAATCTATACCGGTTAATATTGCGCTGAAACAATGGAAAAAAGAGGGCGAGAAATTTCAAAAAGAAGGAGGTACAGCAACTCTTTCATTTCGCTTTTCCAAGCGTAAATTAAGTGAAACAACGGCTTTTGAAACGGGTATTTTCCGTTATATCACCAGAGATAAAGCGGGTACTGAGAAAATCATTTATAGCCATTTTCAGGATCTTAATGTGAAAAAAAGCGGGCGCTGGTTAACGCTTATGGAACATCAACAAAGCTTAGCCTCCGAGACTGAATGGAATGCCCTTCCTGTGTGGAATTAAACGGGTACGCTTAGCCCTAACAAGCGCATCAAACCGGATTCCGTATGCGGACCACTTTTTTGCAAAAAGACAATCTAGGGCCACCACCTCTTATAGCCATTCCCTGGTCTGCTGAGTGCTTAGCTTACCGGCAACTTTCGATGATGCGGGTACACTTGCGGGAAAGTGCCACACTGGATTATGTTAGATAATAAGGCTAGTATTCAGGCCAATAAT
>CAXMRK010000257.1:0-6681 GCA_964195815.1 uncultured Acidimicrobiia bacterium
GTGCTCAGTAAACTTCCTTGGTATGGCACAGATGGCAATCCATTGAGGTAAATGCAACCTTCCCATGACAGGCGCCACAGTATTTGCCATCAAATATTTCCTGCATATCGAAAACGGTACTGGATTTTTTAATGTGAAAGATTTGTGGATGGCATAACTCACAGCCGTTCCAAATCGCATGTTTTTCATGTGAAAAAAGAATATCCGGCATTTCCGCATCCGTTGTATTGAGTTCAATATCATCAGGTACTTTAAAGTCTTCAGCCTTAATGAAACCGCCCTCCAGCTCATCTTGCAACTTAATTAAACCCGCTTCTTCAGCTTTTAACCAATCAATTTTATTGCCGAACCTGGCTTTGGGAAAGCCCTTAACAAATTGGTAAAAGTTGGTCTCCAATTCGATTTTCTTGCCTTCTGAATGACAACGATCACAATTTGAAACTTTTTGTCCTTTGCGATCGTATTTGTCGACGCTGAAGGCTACTTTCCCATCATGACAAGCGCCACAGTAAAGGCCATTCCTATTATCTTCTTCATTAATTCTGGTTTCGCCTGCTGCCATAGCAAAACCGAGGTCGACATGACATAAACGACAGGTATATTGAGAACGGTGCAACCAATGAGAGAACACTACCGGCGATAAACGCTCCTGTGCTGAGAAATTGTTGATTACAACATTACCGTATTCATGTGGCTTTGGGGTACGCTTTTTCGTCCCAAAAGTCTGGGCAAAAGCAATGCTGACGCTTAACAGCGACACTACAAGAAAAAACAATACTACACGCCTCATAACACACCCTCTCATGCTGGAAATCACTGAGACACAATTATTTCAGCGATTACTATAATCGTGAAACATTAACGGAATAGCCGCTATCAGCCATCTCACTACTTAATAATGCAATTTGCATATAAAACGGTTGGTCTAAAATCTATGTACGTTTAAACATACCTGGATCAACAAACAATTCCGGGTTTTCGCGATGTTCAATAAATGCCTTATGTATTGATTTACTGTCTTTTAAAGCATCAGAAATGAGTTTTGTGTTCAACAATCTTATTTCCATTCCCCCATCCTTTATGGCATAGCTTGCAACAATAAACCGGGGGTCCTTATCATCCTCACCAATCGCACCTTCATCTGTGCCGATAAGCTCAAGCTGAATCGCTGATATCCCGGCAACCTCAATCAAATACGCACGAAAGTCCATTTCACTGCCTTCAGTAAAGTAGTGGATCATGTACTCAGTGGAAGAAAACTTTTGCACCCTCATTTTTTCAATAGATGATGACCATTCGCCTGTACCGGGGACTGATTCCCAGGCACCGAGGATTGCAGGATCTATCGGGATATTATGCTCTGTAGTCAGGGGCGCATGGTACTGACAAGCTGTTATAAACATAATCAGCAAAGTTATTAGCGTATTTCTAATATGCACTTTCCTTACTCCATTAAATATCAAGAGCTAATTAATCCTTCAGCTTATGGCACACACGGTGTAGGAGTAATTGTAACTGTAAGCACTCCATCAATAGATACCGGTCCTTCAAAGCTAACTGAATTTCCAGCAAACACAGAAACATCGCCATTTGGAGTCACTGTCAAATTGGTGCCTAAAGTCACACTAGTCACTCCACGATGTGTTTCCGTAACACTAATTTCGCGGTTGCTTACTCTGCGTGTATCCAGACATAAATTGGTACAACTCAGGGGAACCGTAAAGCTGTCGGTAACATTCAGACTGCTTGAACTTCCACCATCATCAACACCGGCAATTGCCCCGCTTCCCATACCACGTTTTGCAAAGGCTTCCCAAATGAGACACTCATCCACTCCATTACTAGCAGCTACGCTTAATATAGCGTCCCTGGCATCTAAAAATGTGGGATTACACGGCTGCGCTTTGAGACCATCAACGACCAACTGCATGGCTAGATTATTACCACCTGTACCATTATAGAAATCCGAGTCAAAACCATACTGACTCACTAACTGCCAGTACATATCCCATAATGCTGTGGCCCAGACTGTACCCACACCATGGGGAACAGAGATACCTGAATTGATATCACTGTACTTAAACGGATTGACAACAAGATCAGATGAGTAACGGTAAACACGAATGCCATTGCCATCTCTTGGCTCAAAATTCAAATAAGTTCCAATTCCCCTGGGGGTTATATCAAGGTCGTCAGCTTTAGCAGTTATGAATAATGAGCAGAAATCACTCCAGCCTTCTCCAGCTTGTTGATTGCCACTCAGACAGCTACTATTTGCTGGCCCACCCGTAAGTCGGTTTGATAAACCGTGACAGTATTCATGCGCGATTACACCATTATCAAGGGCGCTATCTCTATTTGGATCATTACCGCCATCATTGCGAAATGTCGCATTCACGCCCGCTACTAACTGTGTCTTTATGAGGTCACCATCGACCAGAGAAATCATCCCTGAAGGAATTTGGATGGGCGGGCCAGTAACGGTGCCTCCCATGGTAACAATACCGGTAGATGCATTGTTGGCAACAACCACTCCAATGGCACCAGCGTTCTCTGCATTTTTGACCTTAACAGTAAAGGCACAGCTGCCACGATCGACCAGGGCTAAATTGCCACTGATTGCAGCCCCATTTATCAATGCATTACAGCCCTCAGTGGGTGCGCCAGCTCCATCGTCGACTAAAATCAAATCTGCAGTTAACCCTGGAAATCCGGCTGCAGGACCAAACACAGCAGCACCAGCAATGTAGCTCCCAGCTATTGAGGCTGGTGAGTTAACCACAAGCTCATTCGGGAAAGGATCAGTCCATTCATACATTTGCATACGCACAGCTGAACTACCATCAGGTGGTGTCGCGAAGTTTGCGTTATTAGTGCCTGACCCATCCTGGGCATCGGCCTGTACTGGATCACTACCCGCGCCACCATTACCATAATTGTTCTCTTGAAAATTCCCGGCAGCCTCATCGAAGCCATACTCATACAAGACATCGTGAAGAATATTGTTCCAATAAAATAAATTGGTGATAGAGGCCGACTCATAAACAGGGGGTTCCTGTGATAGATCCAGAGGCGACTGAAAATCCAAACCTGGTCCGCCATCTGGTCGGAAACCGCCAGAATTATTTGCATTTCGATCCTCCTGGGCATAAACATTATTGCCGCGAGTATCTGTATACTCTGCGCCAGCAGAGCCGTTGGTATCGTGCCACCCAAAGGGGGACGCGACTGCCGTTGCTGGGTCTATCTGGAGTGTACGATCATCATTGAGCGGGTCATCATCCTCATTAGGGTGCTCTCTGGGAAGCTCATATACTTCATAAGTATCCTGGCTTATCCAATCAGCCTTGCCCTGCAATTCGCCTGTTTCTGCATCTATCCAAAGATGCCAATAATGCTGACCGTCTAATGTAACTATTTGTAAATCCCAAACCTTAATTAATTCGTCATTTGTAGTGATGTAGTAAGCAAGATGAATCGGAATATCCTGTTTTGAGATCCCGGCGCCACTATAAACACTCGCTTGAGAGACCCCAGCCTTGTTGGAGAGCTGCTGAAGTGGTTCTGAAACATCCAGATTCAATTGCTCTGCAGCTTTTTCTATTGCCTGCTCGGCTGACAATGATACTGGCCTTGCATT
Organism: uncultured Acidimicrobiia bacterium; assembly: GCA_964195815.1. Taxonomy (GTDB): domain Bacteria; phylum Pseudomonadota; class Gammaproteobacteria; order Xanthomonadales; family SZUA-36; genus SZUA-51. Next base: position 3,641 of record CAXMRK010000257.1, read on the forward strand.
CAGCGCTGCGCTTTCCAAGCCTGTTTTAAATGCATTCCCAAGGCCGATAACCTCACCATTAGAACCAATATTAACAGTCATGGTGCCATTAACAACATCTAATCCCCCGTGACTTTGACGTAGATATAAATGCGTGATTCCACTTTTTTTAGACACATGATGATCGGTAATTTCTGCATTTAGATAATCATTTCGCTGAAGTCCGATTGCTAAGCGCTGTTCATCTAAATGCGTTATTGCTACGTCAAATGCTTCTGTTGCAGAATGTTGTTGCGCAAGGATATCTACAGCTGAAAACGAGCAACAAACGGTAAAGAAACCAATTATTATTTTTGACCTTACTTTCATTTTTTCATATCCCTTAGTCTTCATAGAGCTATATGGAATTCTGCAATAACCTGCAGCTTTACTAAAAGCCCCTACCCTTAAATACAATTGTAATTGTTGTGTATTGTTCCCGAGTGTATCAAAACAATTCTCAGAATCTTAACAGAAACTACAACTTACCACTATTAAGCGCAATATCAGGCGAGACTACTCGGAACCAAATACAAACAGCCGACAATTAGCATCACAGAATTATCACGAATCTATTAGTTACTGATACTGAGACTTATCGATCTATCGACTTATACTAAGTTTTTGCCAACTACTCCCCAAACATCTCTACACATAATTTAACTCCAAATGCGTGGATTGTATTGAAGCAGGAAGGAAACTAGAGGATAATAGGGGGTTACGAAAGACTATTTTTTATCTTTAAAATAATGCTAGGCGATCAGGAAGCTCGATTAATCATGCTTGTAATTCAAAAAATACTCATTTTAAAAAAAATGCATATATTATTATTTTTATTTGCTTTTATTGCTATAAACGCATGTAGCCCAAAGTCTGATAGCAAACCTGACATCGTGCTGATAACGCTAGATACGACCCGATGGGACTACATGCATACTTATGGTTTTCCACTGGCCAATACTCCAAATCTGGATAAACTGGCTGCCCAGGGGACTCGTTTCCGTAATGCGGTTTCTGTTTCGGGCACAACCTTTCCCTCGCATGCCAGTATGCTCACCGGGGTTTACCCCCGTAACCATGGTGCACGAAGTAATTTTCACAAACTAAACGATGACACCCAGACAGTTGCTCAGATACTCACAAAAAATGATTACCAAACTGGCTCCTTTGTCAGTTTTAAAGGCATGCACAACATGGGCAAGTTAGACCGCGGTTTCGAAGTTGCCAGTGATCAAGTACGAATAAAATCCGATAAAATAGCAATTCGGCCAGGCAACGAAACCCTTGCACTAACTCTTGACTGGCTGGATACAACCAACACAGCAGCACCAGCCTTTTTATGGATGCATCTGTTTGAGCCACACGGCCCTTATGAAATCACCCCCTGGTTTGAAAAGCATTTTCCGAACTACAATGGGCAATTCAAACAAGGAATTACCGTAAAACAGATCACAGATGCTCGCCGCTTAGGATTCTCTGATAATGACCTTGAAGCTATGGGCCATATTTATGCCGGAGAAATTGAGTTAGCTGATCAGTATGTTGGCACTCTCATAGAAAAGCTTCAAGCACGGGGGAATATAAACAATACAGTACTCATTGTGGTTGCAGATCACGGCCAGGGAATGGGTGAAAACGGGCAATTTGGCCATGGAGCTTTACTCTGGGAAAGTGTGCTTCGGGTACCTTTAATGATCGTCGATTTTCGTAATCCAGAACCAGCTGTTGTTGACCAAAGAGTTGGTACAGTCGATATCACTCCAACAATACTCAAATCAACAGGGCTCGATATTCCTGCTGGAATGGCTGGTCGCCCACTACTACCTTTGAACAACCCGGAAGGAGGCGCGGACCGGCTGTATTACTCTGAAGTTCACCTTATGGAAAAACCAGACACAAAAGGCCAGTGGTATGACCCCGATGATCTGGCAGTTTATATGGGCGAGTTCAAACTGCGGCACCGCAAAGGTAAAAACAAATTATTTTCAACAACATCTGAATCTATGCAAATCACAGCCATCCCTGAGAAAAATGCAGAATCGCTATATTACTACCTGAGCGACTCTGTTGATGCCTTTCTTGAAAATGAAAGCCAGGTTGAAGCTGCTGAACTTGATGCAGATACATTGAAAGAGTTACAAGGTTTGGGATACACACAATGAGACTATCGCAGATCAAGTTAATTTCTGTAATTCTGGGTGCTTTGCTTCTATTAAGTGCCTGCCAATCTGCTGATGAAGATCCTGTAGCGAAGCCAGAAGAAAGAAAAATCACCAATCTGGTGCTGATTACTATTGATACTGTTCGAGCGGATACTTTTTTTGCAGCGGACGAGCACCAGTTGATTGACCGTTTAAGTCCCTGGCTGAAAAAGGCAAGAGTCTACCGGCAAGCACAATCTGTTGCTCCCTGGACGATTCCTGCTGTAGCCAGTGTGCTCACAGGTTATTTACCAAACCAGCATGGCGCCGGCAAGTTTCCAACAGCCATTGCAAACCTTGATGTTCAAACACCCAGTGCTATTCTAACCAATATAACGACTCTGGCTGAACGGCTTAACCAGGCCGGCTTTAACACTGAAGCTGCAAGTGCTCATCCCTGGTTTTCACTCGATTTTGGTTTACAAAGAGGTTTTAACAAAATACATCAAAGGAAAAGTGCAAAAATAGATTCCTGGATGAGCACTCATGTACAGCAGTGGAATTCCAAGCCTGAGCAAGCTCGTTTTACTTATCTGCATTATATGGAAGCTCATGAAATGCATATGAAAAAAGGCGAGGAATTTAAACAATTACTTAATTCATTTAGTCCTCAGCAGATTAAGCAAGGAACAGATTGGATCACGCTTGATGAGTGTCAAAAAGGAATTAAGCGTAGGATCTGCCGGCAATATATCAGCTACAATCAGGCTGTACTCAAGCTCAGAGACAGCATTGCCAACACTCTGGAAACCCTGGAAAAAGAAGGTCACCTGGAAAACACACTGGTGGTTGTATATTCCGAGCACGGTGAAGAGTTCCGCG
>CAXMRK010000258.1:0-3986 GCA_964195815.1 uncultured Acidimicrobiia bacterium
CCACGTGTGGAAGCCAGCGGTGAGTGGGAAAATATCCGTGGTACTCGAAGAACCATGGCGCGTATCATGTCAGAGGCTCAGGCTCAGGTAGTTGCCACAACCCTGATGGATGACGCTGATATACATGCCTGGCGTTATGGCCAGGATATCACCGTACGTCTGCTGCGTAGCCTGTGGGCTGGCGCCCAGGCGGAAGCGGGACTAAATGCCTGGTACGATGGCAAACAAAATATGCGGATGTTACACAAAGGCATGGACGTCGGTATGGCAGTAGACACCGCTGATGGTCTATTTGTTGCGGCATTACGTGATGTACATAGCAAAAACAGTGAAGATATTCGTGCTGATATCAATCGTCTACGCGACAATGTGATAAACCGAAGCATCCCTCCTGAAGATCTAAAAGATTACACCATTGTTTTATCAAACTTTGGCGTTTTTGCTGGGCGTTATGCCACCCCTATTGTGACTCCACCATGTGTGTCAATTATTGCAGCGGGGAAATTACGCAACGAAGTAGTACCAATACTTGGTGGTTTTGAAGTCCACCGGACGATACCTCTGTCATTAACATTTGACCACCGCGCCAGCACCGGCGGAGAGGCTGCTCGATTCCTTAAGGCAATGATAGAAGATCTGGCACTGCCGGAGTAATTCCGGCAGCAGGCTTACCCGGTTAGTAACGGTGCGTTCGCAAGCTTAACGCACCCTACCAGATCAACGAGACCTCAATGTAGGCTGCTGTTAGCCGTAGGCGTAACGCACCGAAAACCAGATCAACGAGACCCCAATGTAGGCTGCTGTTAGCCGTAGGCGTAACGCACCGAAAGCCAGATCAACGAGACCCCAATGTAGGCTGCTGTTAGCCGTAGGCATAACGCACCGAAAGCCAGATCAACGAGACCTCAATGTAGGGTGCTGTTAGCCGTAGGCGTAACGCACCAGGGTGTTCGATTCCAACTACAGCGCCGCTTCACGTTTAGTAATAAATTCCAGCGCCATATCAATTCGCTGTAAACAACGTTGTTTCCCAACCAGCAATAGCGTTTTATCAATCGAGGGAGAAACTCCACTGCCACAAACTGCCACGCGTAGTGGTTGAGCAATCTTGCCCATATTCAATTCCATAGCAGCTGCTGTATCAATAATCAGCTGGTGCAGACTTTCTGTAGTCCAGTCATTCAATGACTCCAATGCCACACGAATGGTTTCCAATGGCAAGCGACTGACCGGGCGTAAGTTTTTCTTCGCGGCATTGGCATCAAACTCTTCAAAATCCTGATAGAACATCAGTGATTGCTCAGCCATTTCTTTCAAGGTTTTGACCCGCTCAGCCTGTACAGTAACCAGCTCACTCAATGCAGGGCCGTTACTGGTGTCAATCCCTGAATTTTCAAATTGCCAGGCCAAAGCATCAGCTACCTGCTCTGGAGGCAAGGTTCTCATCCAGTGCTGGTTAAGCCAGTTGAGCTTTTCTGTATTAAAACTTGAAGGCTTCCGATTGACATCAGCAATATCAAACAGTCGAACCATATCCTCAAGGCTGAAGATCTCATCATCACCATGAGACCAACCCAGTCTAACCAGGTAATTCAGCAGCGCTTCGGGCAGATAACCCTCATCACGGTACTGGGTAACACCAACAGCACCATGGCGTTTGGAAAGCCTGGCACCGTCTTCACCAAGAATCATGGGTACATGACCGAATAACGGAGGTTCTGTATTTAATGCCTGGTAAATATTAATCTGTCTTGGAGTATTGTTGATATGATCATCACCACGGATGACATGACTGACTGCCATATCCATATCATCAACTACGACCGTGAAGTTATAAGTAGGTGAACCATCAGGGCGGGCAATGATCAAGTCATCCAGCTCCTGATTAGCGATAGAAATCGAACCACGAACCAGATCATTCCAGACCACATTTCCTTCTAATGGGTTGCGAAAACGGATTACAGGTTTGATATCCCGCGGAGCGTCTGCCGGGTCCATGCCTCTACATTTACCATCATAGCGAGGCTTCAAGCCAGCAGCCATTTGCGCTTCACGCAGTTTTTCCAGACGCTCTTTACTACAATAACAGGGATACGATTTTCCTTCAGCGACTAATTGCTCAATAACGCTATGGTATCGAGGAAAATGGTCTGTCTGGAAAACAGGCCCTTCATCCCATTCCAGACCCAGCCAGTTCATCCCATCCAATATCGCCTGAATAGATGCCTCAGTTGAACGTTCCAGATCTGTGTCTTCTATCCGCAAAATAAACTTACCGTCATTGGCTCGTGCATGCAGATAGGAAAAAAGGGCAGTGCGCGCACCGCCAACATGTAGCAAGCCGGTGGGGCTGGGTGCAAAACGTGTTCGAATAGTCATAGTATTTTAATCGCTTATTAAATAAAAAAACCGCCCCAATGGGGCGGTTGATTTTAGCAGAAGTTGCTTAACTTCTCAGATTCATTTTATCGCTCAAGTTATCATCGATAACTTGAAGATTATCAGCTTCAATTACAAGATCTATCAACGATATCTCTGGTCACTTCAATTAACTCTACGGGTATAGCAACGGTTGTACATGAACCGCCACCATCGAAAAGCAATTTCACAACCATCTGTGAATTAGCTATACCAACACACTTAAAGGTCTCAACCGACAGGCCCTGCAATGTGGTTGTACAAGCGATAAACGGGTCACCACCAATTGAGAACTCGACACCTATTGGCCTGGGGTTGCCAGTAATAAGCACAGAACCAACAACAGATGGCTGCGGCCTTGTAATTGCTAAGATTTCACAACCACCATTATTGATTTCAAAATTCTGCTCTGTCAGCTGACCAATAAGCCCGTTACTCGGGTTACCAGACCATGGGCAGGTACCTGCACCTGTGGCATCAACATACAAAAATGATTCAAGTATGGAACAGTTGCTGATATAACGATGTGCTGCTGAACAAAAGTTTTCACCTGCTTTATTGATGACACCGACATTTCCGTGCCAGGAAGCTGCAACATAGCAGTTAAAATCACCACTATCAGGAATATCATCTGAACCGGTCACAGTTACATCATATGCCAAGCCGGTACTACCTGAAAATGTGTTTCCATCCTCATTATATATACAAAAACCAAAATCCGAAGTCAGCACACGTAAAATGGTCAATTCACTCGGATTGCTGGTTGTAATTGTGCCTGACAATTTTAAAATGGGTTCTGATGACACAAATATAGGAATCAAACCATTTCCATCACCCAGCTGATCTGCAACTATCTGGTAGTTTCCATTAGCATCATAATAGATGGTTGTGCCATCATTATTATCGGCGTACGCATTTGCCAATAGTGTTTCACCCAGTTCAGCCATTCGACCACCGCCGGATGGTGCCGCTGCAAATGTTCCTACTGTGATCAAATCCGTTGGCAATGTAACATCACCGCGAGCGGCAGCTGATACAGGATTATCCCAGGCAATTAAACTGGCAACAAATACACTATCTGCAATATTTTCACTATTGGTCCAACCAACGGTTACTTTAGCAGTTACATACTGTGCATCTGTTGAAGTGTAAGCTGATCCAACCGCATGTCCCGTGATAACGCTGGCAATGGTAAAATTAGAATTGATACCCTGATGAGTGGTTGACTGGTCATAAACTACATCTGCGGCCACATAAACACTAGCTGACTGCTTGATGATATCTGTTTTTACAGCAGTATTACGTAATTTTTCCATCTGTTGCTGGGCAAGATGAACAGCCTCGGCTCGAGTTCTGGATTCGCTGCTGTTGGCAATTAAATCAGCCTGAAAAATGGCAAGAGCCAGTAGACCGATACCGCCGACAGCCATTGCTATCAGTGCATCAATCAAGCTCACACCGCGAATTTTCTTAAGTGAATAAATTTTTATCATAATATACCTGAGCTCTTCATATTCTATTCATCAGTAGGACAGTCAGATTAAAAATCTCGCCAACTATTAGAGACT